>NZ_JBNXVP010000016.1:0-182754 GCF_050565645.1 Leptolyngbya sp. AN10 | reverse complement strand
ACGTCGTAGTCCGCCTGCCGCTTGTGCCTCCGAAAGTAAACGTGTTCGTTTAGAGCGGCGCATTCAGTTCTCTAAAATCACTACATTCTCATCTTGAGACTGCAAAAAGTTTTCTACATCACTAAGCTTAAAACCTCAACTTCTTGAATGATTTCTAAATCGATACTTAGCCCAAGCTCATCGAGTACAACAAGTTCATAGGTTCGGTTGAGAATCGCAGATTTGACGTACTCCCATAATTCCAGTGTAGCGGCTCTTTGTGGTTCGTTAATCTCTTTGTGACTGCTGCAAGTGATTGAGTTGCAGCGAATCCAGTGCAGATTTTCTAAGAGATAGCTTGGATGGTCTTGTCCTTGATTAATGCCCCCCTTCATCAGTTGAGCAATGAGAACTTTGTTTCCTTGTCCCGCGATTCTTAATGCTTCGGCAAAGACATCTGTTAAGAACTGACGTTTTGTGTAGGTGAATATTTTGAGAACTCCTAAACTGTGATTGAAATGATCGATCGATGAGTGAATATCACAGGTATTTCTGCAGGCTGCAATCATAGAATTTGGGTGTGTCTGGTGGTCTTGATGGATGATTGGATCTGGTCGACTTGCAAATGATTTTATTTATTGCAGGTTGACTAAGTTCTCTAGACTTGAAGAAACCGGGTTGGCTGTCCCACCCAGCTAATGAAAACGCGATCTCTTGCTCGGGTGATGGAAACGTATAACAATCGACGTTCTTGCTCGATCGCGGATTGTTTAGAGGCTGGGTCTGGCATTTGGTTGATTAAATGTCCGAGCGGCAGCTGGTTATCAGAGGCATTGGCTAGAAAGATTGCTTTGAATTCTAGTCCTTTTGACCTGTGTAGTGTCCCTAAACTAATTGCATCTTGCTGTGGCTCTGTAGGTTTGCTCAATCGTTGCGAAGGTAACTGCACAGATTTTAGCTTGGATTCGATGCCATTTAGCCCATTATTGGTTCGACTGAAAATTGCAATCTCGCCTGGGGCAGTTCCTTCGTTTAACAGGAGTTGAATTTGCTTGATGATGAATTCTAACTGTTGATTCTGGGTATTAAATCCTTGCAGAACTGGCTGTGGACCGTGCAGCAGACTGATTGTGCTCCGAAAGGGTTCTTTTCCTCCGTCTAGATCGTCTCGTTCGTCCACAATTTGATCTGCAAATTGGCGAATTTGTTCGGTTGTTCGATAATTGATTCGCAGCGTGTACGATCGTCCGCGTACGTTGATCCCCAAATTTTTTAAGCTGAACTGTCCACCATAAATTCGCTGTCCTGCGTCGCCCAGGAGCATCAGGTGGTTGTCTCCCTTACCTGCAAGTGCTGCCACTAGCTTGATTTCTTGAGGTCGAAGATCTTGCATTTCATCTACGATCACTGCATCGAATGGACTTTTAATCTTTCCTTCGGCGATCAGGTGACGAACTCGACGACAGATTCCTGCCCAATCGCTGAGGTTTTGCTCTTTTAACTTGTGGAATACAGGCTCAAAAACTTCCCAAACTCGCTGTCGTTCACGTCCTGAAAGTGCCTGTCCGCGACCAGATCTTACCGTGTGCCTATATTCTGCCCAGGTTAAGATGTCTTGAGCTTGAATTACGTTTTCCCATTCGAGGTATAACGCTGCTGGGCTAAGGGGACAACTTTCTTGATGAAATTGCTTAATCAAGTTAAAGATGACATCGTTCTCTGCAATTTCTAAATGTTCTCCTGCTTGATTGAGTAACTCTTTTGCCTGGCGGTGAATTGTGCTGACCTGAATGAATTTGCGTTCATCAGGAGTGCAGAGAATCTGGAGGTTGTGTTCTAGATTGCGACTCAAGGTTTTGACAAATGTGGTTAGTAGAACTTGTTTTCCTTGACGTGCAAGATGACGTGCTCGGTGAAGTCCTACGACAGTTTTCCCGGTTCCAGCAGTTCCGGTTACTTTTACAGCACCTTTAAAACTTCCGGTCACGATTTGCTTTTGTGATGGATGTAAAAATGCAACCCAAGTTGCTAATGGTGCTTCTAGTAGTCTGGCGAGATCTTTGTTGCTCTTGAGAACGGTGAATTGCTGATTGTGTTCCGAGCCTTGTACCGATTGATTGTCGCAGATTGGAAGCGGCGGTAGAACCGTCTTGCCTTCTGCAAGATCTAGCAATCGCTCCGCAACTTCGTCGGGTAATTCAATAACGGTACTCAGTAGTAACTCTTTGCAGCAAATTTGTTGAATTGGTTCTAGCCAAGTTGGCGGAACGCCGAGGCTGAGCAGATAGTCGTTGCTATATTGAGCGAACAAAGGTGGCAAATCAAGCGTATTTTTCTGGATACTCTCTAAGATCCCTGTTTCTTGAGGTGCTAGCACGATTTGAAGCGCTTTTGTTTTGATATGTCGTTCAATTGATCTTGTTTTTGCCCAATGGTAAGCTGCATCGTGATGATCGACGTGTAGAATCGTCCATAGATCTCCTTCTTTGTATAGGATGGCTCTGAGATTGTCGTTGATTCGTCCGGACCATAAGTTCTCATTTTTGATTCGACTAATGCGCTCCAAGCTTAAACTCGGGTGACTAGGATTTTCCCAAAACTTCTCGAGAAAACTCCAAATCTGCCGTGCTTCGTTGGGCGTTAACCTACGTGCTACGCTAGCGAGGGAATTACTAAGAGCAATAGACATTTATCGCTCCTTTGTTAGACAAGAGGATGGCTGAAAATAGCTGAAATCAAATGATCGAAAACACATACTAGAAATCAATCAGATTGAGGATAAGGCACAGAGGATTAGACACTCCGTGGTCAGTCGTGTAGATTAAGGTTGAAAGCAATTTTTCGTGTGGCTTTCAAACGGAAAAGATCGCGGTGCTGACGATTGATCTGCGATGATTCAGCACCAGATATCTTTAGAGTAGCGCTAATTTCTAAACTGTGCCAATTGCCTATTTATCTCCAGGCTCAATAAAACTAGGAAAAGCTTTAGCCAAACCTTCTGTTGGTTACTTTGTTTTTCGAATCTGTTGGTCTTATTGCCAGTCTGGGCAGGGATCACTGGACTGCCATCCAAACGGATGAAAACCACAAATTAGCGGTGTCCGTTGTTGGACACCATATGAAACGCCATGGTAGTTGTTGCATCCAATGCAAGCGGACGGGCGGTTGGGAGAAGGCGTAAATCCGATCTGATGTTTAAGAATTTGTTGTGTGGTTTTCATTTGTTTCCATTGCTTTTGACTGTTAATTTGTAGCAAGAGTTGAAGATTCATACTGAAGTGTGACGAAGATAGTAAACTGCTGAATACACAAAAGGTATCGACAGTCGTCGATACCCGCTGGATCTGCTCATTTTTGAATGTGAAATAAATCTTGTGTAAAGTGAACGTAATCTTGAATCTTAGCCAATGCCAAACTTGAAGATTTTAAAGAGGATCCGCTAGTCGGACTGCCAACCTCGATGAATTTTCTGAGCGATCGCTTTAATGAACTGCGATATGAGCAAGCTAATGTTCAAGTTGAATATCTTCGCGAACTTGTTGAATTGAAGATGAACCAGATTCAAGCAAGCGCTGAGTTTGTTGGTGAATTTGCCATTGCCCAACCCAACTGTTCTGATGGCTGGGATCGATTTCTTGGCTGACTGAAACGAGAGTCCGAATTTTTTCACGAACAGGTAGGTTGCATGAGGTTGATACGTAGACCTGTAAGTGACTTTGCAGTTCGGTGGGGATTTGTTCTGCTTGTGCTGCTGCTAAATAAAGGGTCTGATTCCCTTCAGGGCTATTTTCTTCAATTAAATAGGCAGCAATTACTTCAAGTGGGTTATCAACAACTACGATGCGGTTTGCTGATTCAGCACTTGTGATCCAAAAGCTGCTTTCAGGTTCATTTGGGTCATCCGATTCAAACGTCCCGTCAGGGTTGAGCGCGATGCTCGATCGACCGGTCCCATTCAAGCGACGAGCTGCAAAGGTAAGGCGTTTCTTCTGATCGATCGCTAATAATGTTGCTTCGTATAGTTGTTGAATCAACCGAATTTGAAACTGGTAAGGCTCTACTAGGGTTTGAATTGTGGTCCAGTCTGATTGGACCTGATCAGACGGCTGAATCCTACTCGTATCGTGATCAGACTCGTTGGTTGCTGGTGAACTGAGATCTAATTCAGGAGTTTGTGAGGATTTCGGATGGTTAAGCAGCGCTTCGATTTCGGTGTTGTCTTCGTCCGGG
The DNA here is from genome assembly GCF_050565645.1 of Leptolyngbya sp. AN10. NCBI lineage: Bacteria > Bacillati > Cyanobacteriota > Cyanophyceae > Leptolyngbyales > Leptolyngbyaceae > Leptolyngbya > Leptolyngbya sp. AN10. The sequence continues at coordinate 178,545 of NZ_JBNXVP010000016.1, read as the reverse complement.
TTGTACTGAACCTGAAAGTGCTTTTGTAGTCCATTGAAAGAAAACCCGCGTCCCAGACTGCTGCCCTGAAAGGTAATACCTTGAAGTTGGAAACTAATCCCGGGGCGGTTGAGGTTTACTCGAACCTCGATGTCTTGGTTCTGTAGGCGTTCTATTAATTCTGGCAGTCGGGGCTGGTCAGCTACGTTCTCTTTAATAGTATCTAAGAGTTGATGGCGTACAGAAAATTCTGGTGGGCAATCTCTGTTTCCTTGAACATAGTCTGTTTGTTGTTGCTCTGTCCGGTAAACTTCGGCAAAGCTAGGAGCATTTTCAATGCCTTCCCAGCTAAATTCTAGTTCTGGAAGTCCATAGCGTTGAGCGATGTCTCTCAGCACCACCTGAGATTTGTAGTGATCCCAGCTGTCATGTGGGCAAATGCCATCTTCGTTTGTTCGGCTCCACAGTACGTGAATGTGATCGTGGTCTTGATCGGTGTGGCGCGGTAAGATGTAGGGATGTTCTTCGTAGCCTAATCCGTCACTTAAATCGATCGCAATGACTTCCCACAGTTCATTTGACAAGGCGGTTCCAGTTTTTGCACCGAGTTTTCCATGATAGATGTGTCGTTCAATATTTTCGTTTAGGGGCTGTACCTGAAGAATTTCTTGAGCAATGTCGGCAGGGGTTTCTGAAGCGAGCGTTTTACCGATAAGAACAGCACCCGCTTTGTTTACTGCATAGTGAAGGGCTTTGTAGACGTGATGAGGTTTATTGTGAACCAGAATTGGCATGACTGGTTTTGTGTAAAGGATAACTTTAGCTTTTTGTTTGGAGACTGAAACGTTAAATTTTGTACTTGTGTTTAGCGACTGCTCCTGCAATTTTCTCGCTGGTTGAGACAGGCTCTTCGTCGTTGGGATGTTGTCATTCTATCTAGATCTACACAACCTTGATTCCAAGGTTGTGTAGTGCATCAAAGGTGCTTCACATCCCATTCCCGGTTGGTGCTGCTTTTCGATCATTTTCATCTGGTTCACACAGCAGTTCCATGAGCGAGACCGAGCGGAACAAGCTTTCTTGTCCGATGGATTCCTTGCTTGCTGCGCTTCGAACGAATGTGTAGCCAGGTGGTAGGAAAAACCCAAACTGCTCTGCTAAGTCAATCTGTGTATCAAAGGGGGTGTTCTTCTAGCAGCTTACGAATGTGAGCAGACCGGAATGAAAAGTGCTTGCGAATAGCAGACAAAAACAGATCCGGATCGCCAGACCGTTGGTGCAGTGTTCCCGTCTGTCGTATGTTCGGGTAGCTTGACGACGCTTGTAGTGGTTTGTCCTTTTGCTGTGGGACCTAATGTTTGTAATGGTCTGATTGCGACAAATAGATATCCTGACAAGACAGCTTTAATTGTTGATTGAAGCCAATTTTCTGATGGAGCTTGCTCGATCTGTCCAAATCCTTTTTTGCTGGATTTAGACAGATTCTTTGAGGGTGTGCGGTGCTTCATGATTGGGATGGATTATCTCTTTCGATCGTGGATTTTTGGTTGAAGGTTGTTGCGTGTTCTAAGAGCCAGGTTGTGTCTTCGTCGTTTGTTGGTTTAAGCACTTTGATTGCTTCAAGAATTGCAAGACTGATTTGGTGATTTTCTTCGATCGCGGCGTTGACTTTGGGTTCGTCGATTAGGGGAATGCGTCCTAATCGGGCTTGAGCTTTTAGATACCGCAGATTGTTTAAAATGCGATACTGTGCCCACAAAAATCTGACAGCAACCTGATAAATCGGGAGATCGATGCTGTAAGGTGGCAGTCTTCGGTAGCAAAGTGAGTGGCGAACGTACTGGCTGAAGGTGAGATTGTAGGAGTTGAGCGTGGCGTGAGCTGCACAACGTTCTTCTTCACTTCTAAAGATAGCTGTCATACGCGGCGGCGCTGATTTTTGATTCATGGTGGGATTGACAAGATTTTGGTTGTTCCGACCAACAGCTAACGTGGAGCAGCAGTTGGGTTAAATCATTAGTGTTAAAAGCGGTGAGCCGTTGAATCTGGAAAAATATTCCAGGTGCTCTATTTTGCATTGTAAGAGTCGTTTGAAAAAATGCCCAGTCTTTTCGTAAACGATAGAGGTTGTCCCTCCTGTTGCAGATTTGAAATCGAATCAAACCTGGCGCGATCGCAAATGTCTCGTTCAGACTCAATCTTTACTTTTATTTATAATTACTCAAAATATAGTGGTACTTCTGCATTGCTGGGGCTTCCGAGGTGACAATAGTTTGTAATTGTAAAAAATTGTGCGATCGTTGTTTTGGGTTGATCAATTGATCAGCCATTTGCAAGAATCGTTGATCAATTGATCAACGACTGTCATTAGCTACAGCAAGAAGAAATCGGCTTTTAGCGTAACGCAGTTGATCAATTGATCAGCCATTCCCAAGAATCGTTGATCAATTGATCAACTTTTTTGATGAGCATAAATGCTTAACAATGCTTCCTTTTTAGCGTTTGCTTTGATAAAAGTTCAGTTGGGATGAGTTCAACTTTTTTAGCATCAACTTTAGTGAATTTCTAGCAAAGTTTGAGTTCATTCGTTAAAGTGAACGTAGTGGAAAACCGATCTGTTGACTCCAGTACCGATAGTTCGGTGTTGCAGCTTTAATGATTCGGCTGGATGCTCCACCCAGATTTTTCACAAGAGCCAATCCTGATTACAGTTGTAATCTACAGAGGGTAAATTTCTCGTAGAACGAATGGGATTGCAGCTTCAGATCCAGCAATCGAATGCTGCGAATCAGCTTGGCTTTTGATTCTGATCACTTCTCGCGTGGCGTTGGTCACGTTTCTATCTGCTTATGCCGCGATCTTCTAAGTTGTCGATCGAGCAAATCAATCTGCTTGACTATGGCAGTTCTGCAACTAAAAGTCTCGATCAAACGATGTCGGGGGCGATTACGGTTCGAGCGTATGACCCCCAAGTGGTTGATTTAATCCCAGAGGATCTTAAAGATCCGTTGTTCGTCTACAAACCAACCGTTCCGATTGAGAACCAAGCCTGGGTGTCATGGGGCGATCGCATTTATGCTACCGGCAAGTTGGCAAAGTTAAAGCGCGGAGATCTGAGTCTGCATCACTTGAAGCAGGAGCGAATCATTCCGAAATCATTAGCTGCAATCTTTCCTTCTCTTGGGGATCGCCGTAAAGCAACGATTGCGGTTGTCGGTCAACTTCCGGCAGGAGAGTGGGCATCACGGGATGAACTTTCACGCGATCTCACTCAAGCACTCAAAGAATTCAACACTCCGCTCGGTGTTTATAAAGTGAAAGCGACAGTTATTTTTATGCCTGAAGGAGCGGGCATTGTGGCGTACAAGGAAATGAATGATCCTAACTTTTACGACAAATCGATCGCTTCGTTTATCATCGGATTTCGCAATCTGAGTGCCCTCGTGGTTGAGGGCGGCGTTCAATCGATCATTCGGAGTTCCAAATGGGGCTTTTCTGCGTTGGTGCAGGATGTCTCTGATCATGTGAAGGAACAATCGGTTGAGCGCTTAACCCCGATTTTGTCACGGGCTTTTAATCCTCCGTATCGACTAGAGTCAAACGTGCTGTTAGATCGCCGTCCTTTCTTTGAAATTACTCATGCTCGATCGGGCGCAAAGCAGGTTCAAGAAGTAGATCAGTTAGTTGCGGCTGCGGAAGCTGCGTTAGAACGGTACCTTAAATCAGCGATCGGCTGGATGCAGGGCGTTGTGAATGAGCTATCGGGGTCCTGCGATGAAGTAATCTTGAGCGGGGGAACAGCAGAAACACTAAAGCGCCATTTTTCAAAGCGATGGATGCAGCAGTTTCCGCTTTACAGCTTTCATGCAGAGTTATCGTTGCCAACGAGCTTGGACGATAAAGAGCTGGGGGTACGGCTGCTTGATCCGTATGCTGCTTTGATGTGTTTGTCTCCGTCAATTTTTGACGCAATTACAGTTTAGGGGAGGCAATATGGCAAGTTCAAAAGTGTCTCGTGTTGAGAATTTGGAGCGGTTGAGCTGTCAGTTCCAAGTGAAAATCGATCTTCCTGGTGCTTATTTATTGCGCTATCTCAAGTCTGCTCCGACTGGTCAATCGGCAAAAGAGATGCTAATGCAGGCAGCTCATTTTGTTTATGACCCGTTTGACCTTCATGTTCGGTGGCAGAACGGGTTGATTAGTGAGGAAGAGTATCGTCGTAAGGCTCGATGGGCGTTGCTACAACTTGAAGCGTGGTTGAACTATGCTCATCAGGAACTGTGTTTAGATCCGTTTCGTCAAACTTCTGCTTCGAGTCTAGCTACAGTTGAATCTGCAGTCACTCGATCTCTATCTCAACCAGATGTTCTTACCCCAGATCCGCAAGAACATGAGCTGCTGACTTCTGCAATTTCCAATGATGATAACCCATTTGCGTCAGCGAGTCAGTCCGGTCGGCGATCGCAAATTTTAGGTTCCGTCATCGACGAATTTCACCGAGTAAATGCTGAAGACTAACGAATTATTTTGATGAGGGAATTGTTTTATGACAATTCTTCATTTAGTCGATGGAAAAGGTGGCATGAGTAAATTGCTGTTTGATCGGGGGGACCCACCTTCGATCGCGAGTTTTGGATCTGTTACCGCAACGTTCAACTTTGCGGTAAGCGACCTTTTTGACCCCAATAGTTAATGGTTGATGTTTCTGATAGGCGCAAGCGTGTTCACACGAACCACGTCTTCACTGAATGTAAACTTAGCCCTCCAAATGTGGGTGTTTGAGTCGCACCACTGTTGTATTCCGATGGAGAACAATCCCAATGCCTACCCTTAATTTGATTTCCGGTCTACTTGGCGGAATGGGAAAATCCTTGTTTAGTCGAGTTATGATTCATATTCATGAAAAAGAAGGAATTCCCTTTATTGCTTTCGATGCAGATCCGCAGACTTATAACGTCCACAAATATTATCGTTACTGTGTTGAACCGATGGAAATTTCGGAGTCTAAGGAAAAAGGCACCGATAACGTGTTCAAGGCAATGGAGACAGGTAAAACAATTTTGATTAATCTTGCTGCGAGTTCGGGGCAAGCAGTTCAAGACTGGTTTCAGCGAGATGACTTTTTCACGCTAATCGAAGAGTTGGCAGAAGAAAGTGCTAAGACCCGCTATCGATTAATCAACTGGTTTCTTTCAGATGCGTCTGAAATTAGCATCGAGCAATTTTTGCAGACGGTCGATCAGTTTGAGGCAAACAAAGATCAAGTCATTCATGTCTTGGTGAAAAATCTGGGTAAATCCACACACGAAGATTGGGCACGAGCGATGAGCGATGAGCTATTGCAGGCAGCATTAACGTTGCCAAATGTGCATCAGATGGTGTTCCCCCGCTTTCTGAAACCGGAAAATTTTGATGGCATGAAGTTTACTTTTGCTCAAGCGATGACTAAAGAAGGAGTCGGCAGTTTTAAGCTGAATTTACTCGATCGACGACGGGTAACTAAGTTTCTAACTGATACTCAGTCCAACAGCGAAGCGCTAGGATTACTAGATCCTCCTCAAAAGACCGAAATGAAGCCGGATTCTAAGCCGAAAAAGGCAGAGCAATCAAATTCTGAGCGTGAGACTCCATCTGCATAGAAAAAACTCCGCAGATAGTACTATCTGCGGAGTCTTCTTGACGTTAAAGGTCTTGGTTGTAAGCTGTGTTTGCAGCTTTTGCCAATTCCATCAGATTTGAGACTTCTTGCGTTGCCTCAGATCCCCAATTCAATGTTTCGTACTGAGTTTGTACGGCTTGGTGAATTTTTTGCTTCGATTCGCGAGAGTCAAGATCTGGATTCCAAGCATAGTTTGGGCAGCTGTAAGTAACGGTAATGCCTTCGATCTGGGCAAATTGTTCTAGTGCTGATTCCACAAGAATCCTCTAATGATTCACAACGATCGCTGCAGTTGCAGCTTCAAGCGGTTAGGCACAATAGTGATACCGATGGCTAACCCAAATGAATCCGTGCAGATCGCCTTGAGAGATGCCACATGAGTATCCTTGTGGGTGATACCCCCACCAATGTTGAGACTCAGCATAGCTTTCTACTGAATCGTAGGATACGGCTTGGTCAAACACAATCTCTCTTGTACACCAAGAATCACCTTTCGTCTCACGTCCAATAAATCTTGGCAGGGATCGGGGAGTGACTTGGATCGGGACTCCGAACCAATTGCAGAGCGTTTTTTGCCATCCTTCTGTTGTTGCTTGATTGAGTTTTTCCGTCCACTGCGAAATCATAATCTCGAATTGGAATTGCTGCATTTGGTTGAGCAGTTGTTCTTTTTGATCATGTGCCAGATGAACCGGGCAGGTGGAGTTTGTTAAGTCCATCGAAAACAACAATTGATGGGTTTGAGTATTTGCATATTTGTTGTACGGATGTGCCTGATAGATTCTCAGGAATTGCTGGTTTTTCCAAAGCGTAAAAGATTCGACTTGGGCAATTGTTACGCCCGCTTCGTTTTGAGGAAGTGGAGCAAGCCATTCGAGGAGCGTGCGGGCGAATCTTTGTTCTTCCTTTTGCGCTTCTTGTTCGAATTGCAGCAGCGCTGAAATCAAGGTTTCGACTTCTGTTTCGTCTAAAGACCAATCTGAATAGCCTTTGTAGCATTGGTCTTGACTGAAGCTCAAAATCTCAATGCACTCTCCGTCCGGGTTTGTTTTTGTAATTGTGGTTCGAATATAATCGCCGTCATATTCGGTGGGGCGGTAGTAGTCATAATCTTCTAGGTGAACTTTCTCGCGTTTGGAATAGCAGTCAATTGTATCGATGTGGTGTTTCTTCGAGTACGCTTCAAACAGTTTCGCTGTGGTTTCAACGAGGCTCGCCAGGTTTTCGTAGTGGACTTGTTGCGCTCTATCCTGTTTAAGTTGAGGCATGAGTTCAAGCAGTTTGATTAAGCTTTCTTCGTCGATTTTGCATTCGACCTTGTCGGTATAGATCGAATCAACTTGCACCAATATGGCTGTTGTGTTCCAATTATCGGTTTTTTTTGCTTTTGTAATCTCAATGGTTTGTGTGTCCCCGCTGTAGTAATAACGAGCGGAATAGCGATGTGTTCTAGTTTTAATGAAGCCGTTTTCAATCGTGTCAGGATCATCTGAGTAATCTGAATCGGGAGTAGATGCTTTTTCAAACTCTTCAAGAACTACACTGGCAAGAATGCGTTGTTCGATAGTGTTCATTTGTCTTTCAAAATTCAGCAGAACAGGTTCCGCAGTTGCGGAGGTTTTTAACATCTAGTGTTTTGATTAAACGCTTAATTTAAAAGAAAATACTGACAATTCCGTTAAGAATCATCAGTATTTTCTGCTACTAAGCAGCAGCAACTACAATCACTGCTGCACCACAGTTCTGTAAAATTGATTGAACTCCATTCCAAGTACGATCCGAAGAAAGCGGGACTGTGTGACTTCCTGACAAGTAGCCATTTGAGCCTTCTTGACGGACAACACTGTATTCTGCCCATTGCAGCATTTTAATCATGTCATCAGTGAGCGTCCCAACAACATTGACGGCTTGCTCTGAAATTGTTAGTCGAACTTCCGATTTCGTGCCTTTTCTAGCCTGCGGTTTTGTGGTTTTAGCTGTAGCCATAGGATGAATCCCACTCGTCATCTAGATAGCACCAGTCGGTGCACAGGATTTACGCAGCAAGAGAAACGCCTAAAAAACTGGTCTTTTAAAGAGCTTTATTTAGCTAGACAAGGTATTACCTGCTACGGGGCGGTGGGCGGGAATAAAAGTTTCTCTCTCATTGCACTAGTAGAAAAGGAAACGCATTTCTAGATGCTGGATTTGCTTGTTCTCAGGAATTTAGCGAAGAATGAAATAGGGCTTCAGTCAGACTGAAGCCCTGATTTCGTATTAATTGTCTGCGTCCAGCCAGTGGTAAAAACCCTCTGGTTGTTCGATCAAGTCGAACAGGATTTCTGCTTTGTGAGCAGGTAATGCCTCCGGATCGATTGTTTCTCCATATCGACGTAAGATTGCGTCAATTTCCGAATCAGAAACTTGTCTCGATTCATTTTTCTTCCAAAGCCAGTCCTCAATTGCTTCCTGATCTGCTTGAGATACGACGGGTAATCCTACGAGCTTCTTGATACGTGTTAGTAGTTTCATGTTCAGGGTGTTGATTGTAAGGTCTAGAAAAGCTGTATCAATGTCAAGCTTTCATCTCTTTGCCACAGTCGTGGCGGTTCCATGTCTTACTTATCTTGGTAAATTTTAGACTTTATGATTTCAGTCATACCGAATGCACGAACTTAAATTAATTGATCGCAAGATGTTGTAGCACGGTCTGAAGATTTGCGCTGTAGCAAAGCTGATGGTTAAACACAAACTTCAGTTCAACTTTGCCATCGAGGGTTTGCTGAATCTTAGTGAGCAATACTGGATCATTGCTCCAAAAAATTGTTTTGTTACCGGATTTAGTTTCAATAAGTAGCGCGTGAACAATTGGATTCATTGCTTGAATGCTGCTGATCACCTCTTGCAGGTCGAAAGAGTCCACGTTGAGTTTTGCAACTCCAAAGGAATACTGCTGAAATTGATAAAGACTTTCCATGTTTTTCCTAGTTCTACTTTTCATCTTGGTTGTACCATCTGGTGCAATGACTCGCGCTGTGTTTCGATTTGAATTTTCGCTGATCTCGATCGCAAATCATCTAGCAATTGACCAAAAAAATATATTCAGTTGAACCGCAAGCAATTTCTGTTTTGAGTAGCACTGTAACTCTACCGTTTGTTAAGGCAGGTATTGATCGTGAGATAAAAAATACCAGAGAAAGTTTGTCTTCTCTGGTATTTTTAAGGACGATATACGACGACAGCCTCTATTGCGGTGTGTTTTGTTGAGGATTGCCCTGGACCGGGAACGGAAACTGTGGCAGTTTACAGCCGCTGTTAAGGAAACCGTAAGCGCATTCGATGCGAGTGATTTCTCCTTGGCTGTTTTTAGCTGAACAGGAGACATACTTATCTCCATCGGTATCCTGACCTACGCAGGAAATCGGAGTCAAGCCTGCTTCTTTGCTAAACGTGGCTAGATTGTTGTTAGCACGGTCAAGTCCTCCACTAACTCTAATCCACAGACCTGATCCTCCAGAGAAGATACCCCCGATAATTAATAGCAAAGTGCCGCCGATCATGAGGCAGACAAGGACTTCGATCAAAGTCAAGCCCTTTGTTGAAGAGTTGCGCGAGTCATTCGGTTTAATTCGCATGATTGATGTTTATTTGAAATGGACAGGGTCAGCAAATTTTACGAGCAGGTTTGTAACTTCGCCGATCTATTCCGTCGCCGCAGTCGCGGCATTGACTCTATTTCTCGATGTTAAAGCGTGTGAGACAGCTTATATTCTAGCTGGGCTAGGATGGGTAAAGTTTGAAGCGAATCCGTGGATTCGCTTCAAAACTTATTTAGGGTTGGTTGGATCTGGCATCGTGAATCGCTTTGCGATTGAAGCCTTCGCGTGCTTGAGTGCGGTATTCAAAGCCTGCCTTGACAATATCACCTTCGCAAGTGTACCAATAGACGGATGCGATCAGCTCTGCAACAATCTCATCTGCACTCATGTCTTGAGTTGCAGCTTCAATTTTTGCTTTGTGTTCATCCCAATCGAAGTTGTTGTCAATCTGACTCAATCTGCGTCCGCTGACTTCAGTGGTCACAAACACTAAAAAGCTGTGACGTTCTGCTTCTGCATTAAATGCTTGCTTCAGAATAGTATTCAGCGTTAGCGTTTTGCGGCGAGTTGGTGTTTGTACCATAATTTACCTCGGATTCCTAAAAGCTAGAATTTTGAGCCTGTTGAACTCATTCTGACAACGACAGTCGTCGTGGAGTAGTTCTTAGACTTTCATTTCAATCGCAACGGTCGTTGCAGGGAGATGTTCTGTCTAAAACTCAATAATTGGCAACCTTTTAGCGTTCGTTCCCGCCGACCTTGGTAAAAAATTACCTCGATCTTTGTGGCGTTGCTACTGCTTCAACTGGAATGGTGTTACGATCATTTGCATGAAAAACCGGTTTAACCGATATTGATTGATGTGTGAATACGAATGCCCAAATTGCACTTGATCAACAGTCACCTGGGTGGAATGGGTAAATCTCTGTTTAGCCGGGTGCTGCTTCATCTTCATGGAGTCCTAAACATTCCTGTTGTTGCTTTTGATGCAGATTTTCAGACCTATAATCTTTATCGTTGTTATCCTCAGATTACTCACCAGATTAAATTTTCCAATGCTCACCCGACCAAAACCGATGGAATTGTGTCGGCATTAGAAACCGGACAGAGTGTGGTTGTTAATCTGGCATCGAATTCAGGCACAGCAATTTCTGATTGGCTGGAGCGTGATTCAATCTTTGAGGTTCTTGAAGAGTTATCCGAGCAGAATTCACTGTATCGCTATGAGTTAGTGAACTGGTTTCTGAGTGATGGAACTGCAGTCAGTTTGGCTGAATTTTTAAGCTGTGTGGAGACATACGGGAAGGAAATGACGCAGGTTCTGGTGCAAAACTTAGGCAGGAGTCAACCAGGGGATTGGGAAAAGAGCATCGACGATCCTGCCCTAGTGCAGGCATCTCAACAAACACGAGTCTATCGAGTTGCTCTTCCCCGTTTTTATGAACCTGATGGCTTTAACAATTTTCACTGCTCGTTTGCTGAAGTTCTAGAGCGTGAAGAGTTAAACTTGCTTGATTTGCAGCGAGTGGAGACATTTTTAGAGGAATGTCAGCAGATGATTGCTCAGTCTGGGTTTTTTCTTGTTGATCCATTTCAAAAGCAACAGCCTCAGGATCTATTCTCAGACAATGCTCAATTTAGCCAGTACGAAACCTGACCTTCGTGGTTTAGTAGCAGCAGTTAGCCCTGTTCACTTTGGGGCGAACGAAAAAAAGGCTCCAGAACATATCTGGAGCCTTTTTGAATTGAGATAAATCTCGAAATTTATGAGGGTCAGGGTTGGCATATTCAACAGAATCGTCCGTGGGTTCAGATCCGGATTATTTGATAATTTAGTACCGTTATAAGAATCCGAATTGCTATTAATTCTGATGCCAGTCGGAAGAATCGAACTTCCCAGTCGGAGAATGTGATCTCCCTAGCTCATCGCTCCGCCCTCTGCGGGACTGGCATATTGAGAACGCCAGTCGGCGTTCTTGGTTGAATCGCATCTTGCTTCACACGATCATCGTCAAACGGACTGCTTAGATTTCTATTGTTCGCAACAGGCAATAAGGTCTATCGCCTGTTGCGTTGATTTAATCGCAGAGCGCGGACTTCAGCAGGTTTAGCGGTCGGGACGTGGGGGTACTTGGTTTTGGTGGGTGAAAGACTCTAATGAGCGAAACTGGGGGACTGGTTTTTTTCCCACGACCCGCAAGTTGATGATCGTTGTCTCTGCTGGATCGAGCTGAAGTTTATGTCCTGAGCCAAACTGTTGGTTAGAATGCCCGGTCATTGCTGTTCCGGCAGCTGCGTATGGACCACCGCCGCTTCTACTAGAAAATGTGCCTTTTGCCATTTCGTCACCAGGATTGCTTTCCAGGTAGTCGATCGTTGGGGGTCGCCGCTGAATTTCCGGTCTGAGGGTGACCTGTATGTGTCCTAAATGGGTATTGTCTTTCAACATCGCTTGTCCTTCTGGCGTGTCGAGAAGAGTGCAGGTGAAGCAACCTCGTTCTGGATCTTTCGGTGTAGTGTAAAGGACATCGTCTTCAAACGCCTCAATGTTAAATGTGCCCATATCGCGACCATCGATTTTTAAATTCATCTCGGCGCGACGGTTCCATTTGCTCTGGACTCGAACTCCGTACGTTTGACCATGTTCCATCGCAACTGAGCCATCTTCATGATTGACTGGAACTCGTTGTTCTGACTCACCTGGAACCAGCGTGACTTCAAAGTTATTGACTTTCATGAGTGTTCTTTTGGGGTGTTGGTAAAAAGCAATGAGTCTTGCAGGATGCTCAAACTCATCGGGTTGCGCCAGTTGGCGCAATTAAAGACTACGATCTGTTGCTGATGACGCTGAAGTTTTTTGAATGCTCATCATCGAGATTTGATCTGCTTGATTTTAACTAGCAGCTCTCAGTCTAGCTTTGATTTCCGAGGTTACATGGTCTGCCTGATGTCGCCCAGATTAATATCGCCATCGATCACCATTCCGCTGAAAGTAGCCTGAGTATTGCAGTTCCCCGTTTGAGTGATGCTTCCAGCTTTGATGCTACCTTTGATTTGAACGGTTGATTGGCTTACAACAATGCCTTGGTGGCTGACGACACGGAGCGTTAGCAGCGATGATGCTTTACCATCGATATAGAATCGGGCTAAGTTTTGATGGGTCTGTCCGTCGACTCTGATTTTTTCGACATCCGCTCCTTCAAATGTGACAACGGTTTCCTCTTGATTAGGATCTACGCCGTTTTGTCGACCTAATACTGGACAGTCTAGTTGAATTTTCTCGATCGACTTTGGAAGACGAAAAGTTTTTGATGCCATCTTTATTTCTCCTTAAACGAGTACGTGTGTACGACTGAACTGTAGCATTTACGGCAATTCTGCCGAAGGCGGCACCGCAGTCGCGATTGGTTGAGATAATTGCCTGTTTACGACTAACAAGACTTGAACATCAGCTTCCAAGCAATTTTTTCAACAATTGCGCTTACTCCCTCATGATTTAGTTCGATTGGTTGTTTTTTTAATCTCCGGAGTTCAGTTGCTGCCTTACGCGTTACGGTATGACTTGTATCGCCAGTCAGCAGGAGAATGACATCGGACGTTCGAATGTGCTGAACAGCTTGATCGGCGATACGCAAGCCATCCTCTACTGTAGACCAGACGAAATGAACCTTGGGTAATCTGGATTTTACGTAAGTTCGGGTAGTTGTGTGTCCGCCAAATACGACCACTTTACCGCTTAGATGAGTATAAGAACCTTTTTCGGATGAGTCATTCCTCTCTGATTCAGGTTTAGCAGATTTTTCGCTTATTGCTTTCGGTTCAATTTGGGACTGCGACCAGAGTCTATTGGCATGAGCCTCCATAATGGTAAGTTTTTGCAGTGCAGTTCCGTGGAGTGTAATTGGTTTTTCACTCAGTGCTTGAATTTGAGTGTATAAGCACTCTACAACCTCATCTAAACGGTTGGCTGCTTTCAGATCCTCGCAGTAGTAATACACTTCCACTGCTAGGTATGAAGCATCGTAGTAATTTGTTTGAGATTGAATCTGATCAAGCAACTGTTCTGCTCTTCTGTGACGTTCTTGCATCAGTTTTTCGGTTTGATGCTTGCTCATTTGTGCTTTCTGTTCGCACTGTACCTGTTCTTCGCGCCGCTTTTCGATGACTTGTTTGATTAAGTCGATCTCGGATTCATGGATTTGATTGTGGTTAAGAGATCTGCGAGCATCTGCGAGACGACGACAAAGTTCGGGTAAATCCTGTTCGATTTGGCTACGATAATGGCGAATCGCGTTCTTTATCTGTTGGTACGTGGCGTGTACCTCATTATCGCTTTCTAGAACTCCTTTTTCATCAAATTCACGTTTAAGCTCTTCTAATCGAGCGCAATATTGTTCTATTCGCTGGTAGATTTCTTGACGCATATCTATCAGTTGAAGGGTTTCGTGAGAAACCGTTTCCAGTTCGTCGATCGAGAAAAAAGGCTGCATGAACGATCCTTTTGCTTAAGCATGACTAAGGGCAAACTCGATGGGTTAAAACCGCTCGTAAAGCCATTGTACGATTCATCGTCGGCTAAGTGTCTGTCCTATTGCTAATGGCATTGGGGTTCAAAAGGAACTGCTTTTTTGTGTAGATTCTAATTTTCGCTGAGACTTTCTCTCCCTCAATATTGGGTAAATCTGATGAGTCTGTTGAACTCATTTTGACCATGACTGTCGTTGTCATGGGTCGCGCCATGATTCGATCTAAGATCTGCCGGTAAAGTCTCGATCGCAAATTTGCTCAACCAACGCAGTAAGTAGTGCTTTACATTCAGAGGTTTCTAAACCCTGTAGAAGAATCACTGCTTGATAAACTGCATCGGAAACAGTTGGATGATAACGAAGCAGTGCGACCTCTGGCTCAACCTTGCTATCGCTTTTCAGCCACCAACTTAAAATGATGGTTAGCGATAGCTTGTCGTCAATAGTTAGTGACTCTAACCGATTACCCCATAGTTCTGCTAGCGAGTATAGCCGGGGGGTGTACGCATAGTGGGTTAAGGGTTGCGTCATTTTTTATCTATTCCTAAACAGAAGACAGACTCTGTTCTGTGAGAGCGAGAGCATCAAATTCTTCGTCGCTCATCTGAGCAACCAAAATCAACGGGATCAGATCTTCACCTGTTTCGCCGCATTGCGCTAGCTGATCTGCGCCTGTTTTAGCAGCGATCGCCTGTAGTTGTCGATCGTTCATCTGGTCTAAGTCAGATTTAGTGTAAATCATCAGTTTGTGTGGATTTACCATGATGAAATGGTTTGCAGCTAACGAAAGTTATAAGATCCCGCTGATTGAGAGGAACAAGCAGATGACGCAAACTCGAATTCAGGTGGTAAAGCCCGAAATGGATTTCGGGACTTTAAATATGCGTTAAACATTTCCTCCAGATTAGCTTTTACCAAACCAATCGCTGAAGGTGTTTTTCCAAGCTTGATTCCAGGCATTACAAAATTGCCGTAGATATAGTGTTCCTGCGTTCTGTTTGAGCCACTGCTGCATTTCATCCAGCAGTTGTTCTGTCATTTTCGGATCGAGTCGCCATAAGTCAATGAATTCGTAGCGAATTTGTACCACTTCTTCGAGCGATTTATGATAGATCCGATACGAGTTTCCGCTTTTCATCAGACTGAAGGTAGGTAGCGAAATTGTGCGATAGATAAAGTCAGAATCTTCACCCGGATGAATTAACAAGCTAAAACTTGTGTTAATCAATTGCTTTAACTGATTAACCTGTTTGTGTTCTGGGGACGGAACAACGGTGATCGTCGTTTCCTGAGGAAGTTCTCTGAGTTGGCAATAGAGAGAAATTAATTCTTCTTCGTCTAGAAATGACTGAGCGTGAACCTCATCATACGCACGCTCAAGAATAGAAATGCTATGGTGATTGTCCGAGGAAATCTTCGTTACAGCGACCACGGTTCCGTCGTCTGCAGATTCCAGCTCGAAGGAGTCGCGAGCGATTTGAACGACCTGATTAAAGCGCTCGCTGTCATCTTTCTGTTGAACAAAAAGCTGAAATACGCGATCGATGATCTGTTGTTCTCCAAGGGTGATCTGGGTGTTCATAGAAATATTCTGGTTCCCTGTTTTTTCAAAAATGCAATTATTACGGCTTTTAGCGCAGAGCATAAAACCGCGTGATATGCGCTGGACAGCGCTTTTAACTGAGAAAGTCAAGTTACTTTCGTGATTAAAGTTAGGTTTAAAATCAGCGTGCGCTCAAACTTTTTTTGATACTATCTATTCTTCTAGGGGAGCTTTAAAAAAAAGAGCGATGATTCCTTAGAAGTCATCGCTCTTCTCTCAATCGCACCATCCGTGCATCTTTTGTTGAAATTCGTTCCAAGAAATTCCTTCATAGCAGGTGAAGAGTGGGTCTCCTCCTGAACGACATACCACCCAATGAGGAGTGTCTGTCGGTTCAAGCCTGTATTGTTTTCCAAGCATTGTCTTAATGTTTTCCAGCGTTAAGGGAACTGTTTGTTTTTCAAGCCCGCTGATTACACCTTGCAAATCGGCAATTAAGGCGTTTCTGACT
This sequence comes from Leptolyngbya sp. AN10, assembly GCF_050565645.1. Classification (NCBI taxonomy): domain Bacteria; kingdom Bacillati; phylum Cyanobacteriota; class Cyanophyceae; order Leptolyngbyales; family Leptolyngbyaceae; genus Leptolyngbya; species Leptolyngbya sp. AN10. Next base: position 162,749 of record NZ_JBNXVP010000016.1, on the reverse strand, counting down.
TCGCTGGATTGCGTAGTTGGTACTTCTAATAAACCAGCCATCGCAGCCGCGTGTTGTAGAATGATCTGCATTGCCGTTACGTTACCGCCTTGTGCAAGTTGCATTTGTTCTGCCAGGTCGATTAATTTCATGGTGTTATTGGTTGTCCGTTTGCATTTTCGATACCGCAGACGCGGTTATTCAGCCTATCAATTGTGCATCTTTTGCCACAAGATTAACGTTAGGAAAAATGTCAAAGATATTCAAACGCCACTGCTAATCTTTTAATTTCTTGAACTAGTTTCGATTGAATTGGATTGGGAGTTTTTAGCTGCTCTATACGATGAATCCATTTGCTCAGGGTTTCTTGGTCTTCCTGGCTTAGTTGATTGGTTTGTTGAATCCAGGTCTTTATCTGACTGAGTAGAACGGTGGAAAGGATGGTGGATTCTTGGAAAGAAGTGACTTGACTTGGATTTGTAAGTGCTGCATTAAGATCACAAAAATAGTCCCGTAATGCAGGTGCCGCCGGAAGTTCATTATCTAAACTTGCGAACAACTCGTCCAGGATGTCTTCTGTGACCTCGTTTTTGTACAGCAGTCTTGCGACTTCCGGCGAAGCTTGCCCAGTTTCGATCAGATATTCCAGGTCATGTTTTAACTCATTCGGAAATTTAGGGTAGTTTGTCATTTTTTCATTCATATTTCAGTCTCCAAGCCTTTCCGAGTTAACCGAAGATAGATATCAATACGAGGTGCCCTTGTGTAAGGGCATCTCGTATTATTTCAAGAAGGTCAAGCTATTTGCCTTGATCGGTCTAAGTTGCCCTAGTGCTTCCGCCTTGCTGGGAGTGAGAACTTCTACAAGTTGGGCACGAACCCCGACAATTTTGTTTAAGTTGCTGCACGAGTCTAATCCCGATTGCTTTAAGGCAACTTGAATTTCTAGCTCTGACAAAGCAAATAGTTCGCCATTTCGACAAAAGAGTTGCCATTGACCGTGAATGTATTCGATCGTTCCTTGAATTGTGCGTTCTAAGACCTGTGAAGAAACCTGTTTTTCTAGCAGAAGAGTTGTCATCATGATGAATAGGTTGCTTGTGTTCGACTGAATGCTCTTGCGAGCACGTGGCTGCACTGGTCAGTGCAAAATCGAGCGGGTTCCTAGGGCTAAAAAAACAGCAGCGCGGAAGATATCCGCGCTGCTGTAGATCAATTCATCGAAGTCTTTCAAATTTGATGCTAGTAGCCAGTCCGAGTCGCTGGGCTGTTTTTATCTTTGCAACTACATCTGAAAGTGTATCGGAAAAATCTTGAAGCCTTTTCAGATGTGCCTGGTTAATTTCTTGATCGAACTCTGTTCTTTGAGGGTCGACCTCAATGCCTGCGATCGTTAACAGTTGGGTGATTTCTTCACGAGATACGGGTGTGGGGATCTGCGTAAATTTTGAGGCTGCCTGCATTAAGTAGGCTTGCTCTTGAGAAAGAGTCATTGGCAATAGTCGCTGAAAACGTCGTTGAAACGCAACAGTCGTTGCCGGTGTTCTGATCCTGGAGTTAACCGATTGCCCGTTCTCTACCGGCAATCGGTTAACGATTGCCCAGCATAAAGATTGCAATCGGTTTTAGCTTACTGGAATTATTTGTTATGAACAGTGTAACCCTCGGATTGAAAAGCTTTTCCGATCTGCTCCAGAATGAACTTCGCATCTTTCCAGTCATACAGCGATAAAAGGATCTTTCCGCCAGGAATATGGGAAGCATCACAATCGCAGTCAAAGTGAATATAGAGTTGATGATCTTCGCCTCTAAGGGTGAAGAAGGCTCGAAGCGATTTAGAGGAGGGTGACAGTTCAAACGACTTGAGCATATTGTCCTGATCAACCAGTCCTGTTTTGGAAACGTTGATCAGTTTAACTAGAGACTTTTGCACGATCGAGCTAATCTTCCAAACATCTTTTTCGTTATCTTGGACGATGAGTGTATGAGAGTCCATAAGATAGTTTCTCTTTTGCTGTAGAAAGGTGCTTCGATGCTGCAGTCGCAGCTTGTAGATTTAGTGATTGACTTGTTCGTTAATTTTGAGTTTTAGCTTGATCGCTTCATACTTTTTCTGAGCGGCATTCAACCTAAGCTTTTATGCACTCCTTGTTCAGCAATACCAAGCTTGGCATTTTTTATGCTTTAGTCTGGTAAGTATTGATTTCAAAGGTTTCGGATTAAGCTCATTCCAAAGGTGTGTGTGTTGGTTTGGTAAACCTGTCAGAATCAGACGTGGATTGCGGCATTCTTCTTGCCAGTGTTCTTCTCGCCTAGATTTCTTCATTATGCTTGTCTTACGGTATGCAAAAAAAATTGCAAGAGTCAATGCCTTTGTTGCTTGCTCTTGCCTGAGTTTTTCGCTTTCTAATATTGTTGCTGGAGCTACGATCGAGCTTTTAGGACAGGATCTGACTTATCAAGCAAGGTCTTCCACCCGGAATCTTGCTCAAAATGCTAGACTGACGGCGCTCTTGTCGATTCCGTGGGTGTTAACAGCAAATCGCTTGAATAAGAAGATTTCAGCCCAAGTTGAACGTGCAGAACTGAAGGGCGTTAGCATTCCTCAGTCTTTCATGCCAATTTCAACAAATTCTTGTTCTACTTCGTCGCATTCCTCTTCTTATTTGCCGATTTCGCTCAATGTCCAATATCATCCGCGTGATCTAAATTAGATTCTAAGAGCGGAGTCAGTCGAAGTGGTTTCAGCCCTCGTTTCTGCAAGAGCTGAAAAAGCTGTACATCCCGAAGATTACCACTCCTTTGATTTCTGGAGAATTGGAGCGTGTCAAAAATTAAGGACCTGATACGACGACCCGTTGGATGCGCCCATCGAGATTTTGCAGTTTTACCTCGATCGCTTTGGCTTGTTCTAGACTAAAACTGCCAGTTTTTCTGCTGACTGCAATTCCTGGTTTTCCACCTGGGTGAAGAGCACAGAATTGGGTTAGTGTGTTTTCTTCTACTAACAAGACTGCAATGTTGCTAGAACTTGCTTCAGGTTTCTTTGAATTCGTATTAATCGGAGTCACAAAGACATGGTTTCCCTCGTTTAATCGGCACACAGATTGTATCGGCTTCGCTCTCTGACTGTTCCAGACCGTTAATGCGATCAGAATTCCTGCTAAACCACTGATTCCGATTAAATGGCGTTTTGTAATCATTGTGCTTATGGGGATTTAATGAACAACATAGTTGTCATCGCAGTCGCGATTGGGATACTCAATGAGTTCAATTGTGTTTTGCGGCAAGTTTCTTACTCGGTTTTTAGCAGCGTCTGAATTTGTTCGGGAGTAATACTCTGATTTTGTTGTAGGAAGCGAGGATTCTCCTGATAAAATTGCGCTGCAATTTCTAGAATGTCTGAGTCAATTTCCTCAGTTGTTGTGAGCGAGCATTGATCAAATTTACCATTGAAAAACGTTCCCTTAACAAAGCGATCTGATGCGAATGTTTTACTGACAAATAGGTCAAAGACTACTGTGCCTTGAAACGATCTTTGGTTGAGGGTTGCTGCGATATCAGGCAGGTAGTCGAGCGCGTTTTTTTGGCTTAACTGAAGAACGAGCGCTGTGTCTTTGACCAGCGCAATAGCGAGAGTTTCCATGTAGTTTGAGTTTTGATGAAGAATGTAAGTCTGGGTTGTTCAATCAAGCCGAATCATGATTTGGATGAATTGCGGCGATTCATTGAATAACCAGAGAGTTGAACACAAGTCGCACCCAATTCGGTTTGGTCAAACGCTTTCTTCTGATGGCTAGCGAAGGCTCAACGACAAGGAAAGATTATTGAACAAGCTTAGGTGACTCATCTTTCCAACGAGACATTGTCCGATCGCTTCGCAATTATTTCGCTAATAACAAAAGATCTGCGTTCAGCAGTCGAATCGGGCATCATTTTAATCGCGCTGGTAGGCGCACCATTTTCTGACATCCTATTTCACCGAAAGGATGGGTTCGAAGCTTGGTTTGAGAACAACTTGACTTCGTAGGTCTGCCCGTAGTGTTTCGCTTATTTTATTTATAATCGTACTATCGACGAGTCAAGGTATTTGATGAACTGACCGAGAGATCATAACGTAGCAAAATCTCGATCAAGTAAATGAATGCAGTATTGTAGGTGACAGACCTGAACGAGAGACAATGACAAAACTCAATCAAATCTTTGCGTTAGATCCTGAACCACCACAACAGGTTCATGTCTCGTTCAATGACGAGATAGATTTTTGTGTTTGGACACTTGAACAAGACGGACTACACGCACCATTTTTCGATCTTCATCCCCCAGGAACCGGCAGTTTGCAATTGCGCGGGTTGACGATGGCGCAGTGGCAGCAGTGGTTTTATACTGTGATTCGACAGCAAGATCCAGCTTTGTTCTGGAATGCTCAAGGATTTGACGCACTGACCTGGACTGAAACACAACTTTCTACTTATCAACAGATGGCTGAGCAGATCCAAACGTTTCCAGAATTTGAACAAGATTCGATTTCTTCGATCTGCTTTGATCGGTTGAGATCGACGTTGCTGCATCACTACCACGTATATCAGCAACGTCAGGATGAAGCTAAACATCGCTGTGGGGAAGCAGGGTTCGGTCGACGGCTTCCGGTATTGCAGAATCCAACCGACGCATTTATCGGGATGCCAGAAGTCAGACAGCATTTGCAAACGTTGTGGCAACAGTACCAAGAACTGTACGGTGAATATTCGCGAATTCAATGTCCGAGCCGCGTGATTCATACGATGGCAACGAATTTGGAACTTCTTGATTTACCTGGACTGAACATTTTTGTGGTTGGGTATCCGGCGGTAACAGAATTTCTCTTACCGCCGAATGGGATAGTGGTGTCCCATCTGCAAATTCAGTCTGATGCGTCTCTGCAGGAACTGATTCACTGGGCTGCTCATGAACTAAATCATTCGAATCTCAGTTCAACGTGGTAACGATTGTCTCCCTTGGCAGCGTGCTCCGACGCTAAAGCCGTATCCGCCGGAACTACTGACGATCGAGCCTTCCATCACTAATCGTTTGTCCGTAAAACTTCTGATGGTGTTGCCATATACTGTGCCTGTTTCGCCAGGATATATCCTGGCAACATCCTCAGAGAGACCACTTGATTCTCCAAGAACGACCGCACTGATTCCAAAAAGCCGGACTCCAAGATCAGGAGTATAACTCCAGTAGCCGATTCCCTTAAAGCAACTGAACTGAAGATCTCCATCTCCTACTCGGGTTGCTGAGGCGGGAAGCGCAGTGATCGCAATGATGAACGCTGCTACACTCAAGAGGATTGATTTACGTGGCATAAAATAAGCTCCTTGATCAATTCACCCTGTTTGCTGCGGAAGCAGTCTTGATTTAAAGACGAGTGGGTCAGCGTTAAAAACAGCGCTATGAAATGATTCGGAGGATGAACGGAGCAATGCCAAAAATTGATATATAGTAGGAGCTGCTGGTTTGGTTAACTGGATGGGGGTGCCGTAAAAATTGGATCGTTTTTGGAAAGCCAAGCGATAAAATGTCCGCGTTCGCATTCAAGAGCAGCATAATGCGGCGGTTTGCCCGATTTGATCTCTAAAGTTGAAGCATTGCACCGTGAGCAGTGGCGAGCAGGCTTGCCTGTGCCAGAGGCATCGCAATCGTGTGACTGTAAGCAATAAGCAAAGTTAAGTTCTACCGGATGTCGAAGAAGTTTTTCTAATTCAATCTGTAAAATTGAGTGTGATTCACCCACTTTTTTGAACCAGAATTTTCCGAATGTTAAAGGTTTAGCTAACCGAAGATGCACCTGAAGTGGCTTATCGTGATCGGTTAAGACGATCGAAAGTGAACAATCCTTCTGAAGAAAGCGAAGAAAACCACTGACTAATGTGGGGAGACTATTGGCTCTAAATAGCACTTCAAGTATACTCTGCTCGCCTTCAAATCCAAACTCTTGCGCGGTCAACGAACTCCCAAAAGGTTCTTCTTCGAGTCGAGCTAATTTTTCAGCTTGGGTTAACGTCAATTTGGGGGGTAACTGGGGAGTGATCTCGGATACGCTGAGTTGGGAGTTAGCTGTGTCTGCTGTGTGGGATTCAATTGCCTTCTGGACCTCTTTGAGTCGATGTTGTGCCCAGAGGGGGCTGTATCCTAGTTGAAGTGCCACATATTCGAGTGCTTTTAGGTCGAGGTCTCTGTTTTTTTTCAGGGTTTCAAGCACTCGATATCCCACCCATCCAGGTTTGTGATCATAATATTCCTGAATTGCAATGAGTTGATCAATCCAGGGGTACGCAGAACTATCGGTAGTATCTCCTGCTTCAGGGATCGGGTCCGCAAAAAGACGCTGTAGCTGCTGTGCTGCTGTAGCAATCTCACCAGATTGAATCATTTGGCGAGAAATTTCTGTTAACTGGGCTGTGCTGTCATGGCTGACGTTGCGTTCTGTGACAACAATGACTTCTCTAGTTGTTGCGTCTATTTCAGTGTTTCGACGATGATGCCGAATGGTTCCATCGAGTGACCATTGACGATCGTCGTCGGGCAGTCCGTGTTCCCACCAGTTCTTCGTGTGATCCAATATAACTGCACACAGTTTATCTGCACTTTTTCTTAGAGCACGTCCCACCATCTGTAGATACAGCGTCAGGGATTGAGTGGGTCTGAGAATTTGCACACACTCAATTCCTGGAACATCCAGCCCTTCGCTAATGATGCCACAATTGACTAAAACCGTAATTGCTCCGCTTTCGAACGCCTTGAGAGTTTGTCGTCGTTCGGTTTTGGGCGTGTCTCCATCTAAGTGCTCTGCTCGAACTCCAGCCATGCGATACAGTTCACAGACTGCCATTGAGTGTTCGATGTCACAGCAGAAAACCGCAGTTTTCAATCCGTTAGCGTGTTTCTGCCAGGTCGGAACAACCTCCCCCATCACATCTGCAGACATTGCAGCCGTTTTCAGCTTTTTGACGTTGAAGTCCCCAGCTACGGTCCGAATTCCTTTTGTCTCGATCGTTTTGGTTGGTGCAAACAGCCGGTACGGACTTAGATATTGATGTTCGATCAGCCAGGACGGACTGGCACCGCACACGAGGTGATCGAACAGTTCATCGAGTCCTCTGCCGTCGAGCCGCTTCGGGGTTGCAGTTAATCCAAGATGATAGCAGTCTGGATAAAGATTGTAGATTGTTTGGTAGGTGTTCGAGATCGCATGGTGGCACTCATCGGTGATGATCAAGTCAAAGTTCAGCGTCTTTTTTCGACGGCTTAACGTTTGTACACTTGCAACTTGGATTGCTAAGGAATCGTCGATTTTGCTGCCGCTTTGAATCAGTCCGACAGGCGTGACGCAAACATGCTGAAGCTTTTCATAAGCTTGAACGAGTAGTTCTTCTCGGTGTGCAAGCCACAGCACTTGTCCTTGCTGCTTGACAAAGCGATCTGCAACGGCTGCACCGATTACCGTTTTTCCGGCAGCAGTTGCAATTTGTGCGACGGTGCTGCGATCTGTTTTGAATGAGTTGAAAATATCGCCAACAAGTTCAGCTTGATAATTCCATAAAGAAAAAAAGGTGAAGTTTTTGGCTGGCTGGTTCGCCATGATGATTTGCCAAATTTTGAGAGACTGATGATTGATCCTCGTCATCCTGCCTTTGACAAGAACCAATTTGTTTTTTCCATACTAAGCAATTTTAGCGTCATCTGCATTTGTTCTAAAAACAACAGCTTCTTAAAACAAGTTTTTAACGTACACAACAACAAAACTAGGCGATTAAAGCTTCGTTGTAGAATGGAAAACTAGAGTGATTTCTTAACGTTCACAACGTTGATAACGTACTGTGGGTAAGAAGCACAATTTGCAGGAACTGTTCTGCTTGTCAACCACAGCAGATGACAATTCAGATTTGCCCTCAGGCTCTTCTGCTTTTCTAGTTGGGACATTTCTAGTTTTAGTTCCAATAGAAAGATCAGCCGTGGAAAATTCTGTCAATATTTGATTGCTCCAATAAAAGGAATTAACTGTTCAGGTAGACCCGGATCGATCTGTTTCAACGCTTCATGGGCTTGCGTCAAGATGTCACAAATCATGTCGCTTTAAGGGATAACATCTGCCAGACTAATCCAAAACATTTTCATTTCCTCTTGTTACCCATACTCAAAATGAGTATGATAGCTCAAGTTGAGTATAAGATTTGGAGGTTATTATGATGGCACTTTCCCGCCCGCGCTTACAGGTTGTTCAGAATGACGAGATTGCCTTGGCAATTGCGACAATTCGCAAACATCGCCCTGGACTCATCAATGATTCGATGGTCGTGACCTCCGCTTTGGTGGAATATGCATTGGCTTTAGAGTCAGACAAACCACGTCAAACTAACTATCAAACTCCCTATGGCATGACGATCGTGAAAATAAGTCATGTAACGTGCGAAACCGGAATCTTCCAGTTTCTGACTCGGAACTTCAACCGCATCGCCGCTATCTTCGCGCATATTGACACTGAGAATGATGAGTTCATGGAGTACATTTCACGAGGAGAAAAGCCTGTCTACACCTTCGTTTTAAAGGGAAAAGGCTTTACTGATTTTGAATTTATTCATGTAGCAACTGCGGGGTCGTTTTTTGAAGAATGCTTGACGCTGCTTGTGTTGGATTTCAAACACTATCGCGATGATATTCGCTTTAATGTGATTCGCGCTAAGTTTGAGGAGAAATGGGGGCAAAAAGCCATTAGTGATTACGTCCCTTCTCTTGATGAAATGGCTGAAAAGTTTTTTCAGAATGAAAGCTACTTATTTGGTGGCGGCGGTGGAGAAACTTCAGGGACTTGGGATCTAGAGTGGAAAGCTGATACCACCTATGAAGGGTTTAAGGTAAGAGATACACGATGTGTTGACTATTCTCATGCATTGACTGGGTTGAAATCGTCCTCTCTTGAATCCGCAAGAGAACACTATGGCGTAGAAGTGTTAGTCCGTTCTGGTGTGCTAGCGATCGATCGAAATTTGCTGCATCATCGGTATCGCTGCCTTTGTGATGGGTGGGCAGAGGAACGACAAGATCTAGATTTTTACGAATTGGGATGCATCTTTGGGCAGCACTTTGGCTATGAAGCTAATTTCTCACCTGCAAGATTCCTTTACGAGATTGGTTCTGTCACGATCGAAACCACGCCCAACGCAACCGTGTATGTTGAAAAGGGTAAGCGGATTGAGGTATTGCCTATGGAATGGAAATCTTCATGGTTTACCTGTCATGTTGATGGAAAAGCCAGCAATTCGGGTTGGAGCCTCTTACATAATGACCCGAACCCTTTTAGACTCTACGATATGAATGATTTCTTCCCTGATCATTTAGAGCAATACAAGCAAAAGAAAAAGAATCCCAAGCAATAACCGGAGGGACGCTCTACAAGATGTAGCGTAACCTACCGCTTCAGCAGTTTGTGAACAACAAGATATGATTCTTGTCTTTAGACGCGAGCAGTGAATTTAACGGTGCCCGTAAACTGAACGGCACGTAAACAAGTGGCACAACAAAGCTGCTTGCGTCTAGAAGAAACTGCCGCTGATTTCCCTTTCCTTCCGGCTTTGTACCGAGTTTCTTCGCGCTCTGAAAGAGCAAATTTGCACTACCCAAAATCGAGCGGTGCATTTTTGTGAAAGCATACATTTGAACTTAGCAGTAGACTGCGATGACACGAACACACCACGACCAATTCGCGAAACAATGCCTTGCTGGGTTTCTTGCACCGTATGGAGAAACCGAAATTAGTCGAGAAGTGGTGAGCGAAGTGCGGCAAATCGATGTGTATTTTGTTCCTAGAAGCACAGCACGAGTCCTGAAATCAGAGTTGGGACTATTAGGTCAAATGGTCACAACCCCCTCGTTGCTTGAAGCCTTCCGTAATCCTGTGCAGGCAACACACATCTTAGACTGTCAGAGCAAATTAAATGACGCTCGCAACGAACTCATGCGTCGAGCTAAGAGTCAAAAACAAAGCTTTACAAAGCGAAAATTTCCTCAACTCTGGGTGATCACGCCATCGATCTCGAAAATATTACTGAGCGGATTTGCAGGAAAATCGCGACCCGGCTGGAGTAGAGGCGTGTACTTTCTTCCCGGAGAACAGCGGGTTGGAATTGTTGCAATCAACCAACTTCCCAAGATCGCTTCAACCTTATGGCTACGTTTGATGGGGCGCGAGTCTGTCCAAACTGAAGCGGTTGCTGAATTGCTGGCACTTCCCCCTGAGTATCCGTTTCGTCGCCATGCGCTAGAACAATTGGCAAACTTGCGCGTTACGATTCAAGCAAGGCAAAATTTAAGCAGAGACGACCGAGGATTGATTATGACGTTATCCCCAGCTTACGAACAGTGGCAAGCAGAAACACTAGAGCAAGGATGGAAAGCCGGAGAACAAGTCGGGCGACAACAAGGTCAACTCGATTTGGTGATGCGACTATTGGCACGAAAGGTGGGTCATATTGATGACGCACTGAGATCGCAGATCGAGCAGCTTTCCCCTGCCCAATTGGAATCGTTGGGCGAAGCACTGCTTGATTTTTCCACTGTGGATGATTTGAGCGCATGGCTGAATGATCATTCGAGGCAAAATTGAGTTTTTGCTATTCGATTAAGGGCTGGACGCTAATAGCACTAAGGATTGTGCTGAAGTCAGCACTTTTAAGGTTTAAACCTGTTGATTTGATTGAGAAACGACACTGAGATTAGATAGGTTCAAAATCTCGCCCATTTCTTCTAGGGCACTCATTGGATACTGTTCTAAAAACTCGGCAAATGGCACGAGTTCGTAATCTGGTGTGATCACGTGCTGAATCTGATCTATGAGTTGTGATGCAATCACTAACCCCAACGGCTGTGCAAGATCGAACCAAGCCTTAAACAAAGATTTCTCCTGCTGTGCTTGGTGATTGTCACTCGGTTTCCAATTCGGGTCACGCAACGCCGCAACTAAAAAACCATTAGGATTCTGAATCGGATGAAGGGTTTGCTGTTCTTGCAACGATGCGATCGCACGTTGTAAGTCGGACGGAGTTGCAGCGGAGATCGCCTTTTCTATCGTGCGATTCCAAGTAATTCCCAGAGATTGTAGTTGATGCTGAATGCCCTCGAACGACAGAGTTGGATTGTTCGAGGGCAGATCGGATCGGTTGGCAGTCGCCCTGTATGCCTTGCGAGGAGCAACGTTCTTGTTTGTTTCCAATTGAGTGTTGAGCCGCTGATTCTCCGTTGCCAACGCCTGAATTTGGCGTTCGAGTTCTGGAATTTGCAAACTTTGTCCGGTCACCACTTCGATGTGATGGCGCAATCCTTGAATTTCCGCTTCCAACCGTCGAATCCGTTGTTTTAAGGTTTGGATCAATGCCGTTTTCGAGTCCTCCGTTGCCCCTTTTTTGGGTGCGGGGCTTGCTTTAGATCGTCCCTGCTGCTGATCACGAAGTTGCTCAATGCGGGTTCTTAGTCCTGGCTTGCATGTTTCTGGATCATCCAACTGTCCATATAGCCAAGATTTAGAAATGCCGCCAACTTCCGCAACCGATTCAAAGTGAATCGTTCACAAGAAAGAGGAGTTTGAACTCGACTGAAGCAACCCGATTGATTTCTACAGGCTGTGTTTTGCCTTTGGGGTGTTAGTATCGAGCGTTTATCTAATGAAGCAAATCCTCGATCTTAGCTGTGTGTCAAACTTGGCAGTTTTAAACGGATCATGCACACTCAGCTTATCAGTACATGAAGTGGAGTGCTGCTTTATGTTTCTGCCCTTGCTTCTGCTGCGAAGCGCTCCCAGTGTTCTAGGATGAGTGCAGCTAGCGGTTTGTTCATGATTCTGATTAAATTGCTGGCATTAACCTACAGCTCGGCTTTTAGAGTGGCATGATTGCCGTATTCATCCGAGTTTCGTCTTGGATAAAGCGATGGTTATCATCGTAAAAGCAACGCAGTTCCTCATTCAAAGTCAGAATAAAGGAAAAGCAGTTGCTTGTCTGGTTCCTGATACAAAGAAAATAGATTCAGATGTTGCAAACCTCGTATGACCAGATAGTTGAACGTGAATTGAGCCAAGTCCGCCTTAGTAAAGCGCTTTCTGATGATGACTGGCAACTGCTTAACCAATGGACGCGCTATCTAGCGATGCTAAACGTTCCGACTCCTCGTTGGCGAATTGTTCGATGGTTTTGCAATTATTTTAATTTGGTTGAGCAGTGGTATCGTTGGGAGCAGGCAGGCAGGCTCGCTAGTGCGATGCAACAACTACCTCAGGACCTATTTGAGTTGGCGTGGGAGATTGTCTGTAAGGCAAATCAAGAATAATCGAAGCGATCAAGGATTAACGCTTTAAACGATCGCTTCGATTACGGATTTAACAGCCTCAGCTTAAAGTGATCAGTAAACATTGATAGACAGAATCTCATACCCATTCCAGCAGGCAATTTTGCTCTACGCAATATTCCATTAAGACTGCTAGTTCAATAGCCTGTGGTTTGATTGCGGGTTGACATCGCTCGGCTAACTTTCGAATTCTTCTTGCTACGATTCGAGACTGGTTCGGGGTCAGGCGGCCTTCTTCTCGTTCGATCAGGTAGAGGGGGTTGCATAAAGACCACAACCAATATTGCTGAGTTTCAAGGATTAACTCTGTCATCAAACTTGAAAACTCGTAGTATGAATATTTCACCTCTACGGCTTCGTCGTTGCTGAAAAATGAAATTCCCATGCTTCATAGTTTCTCCGTGACACCCGAATGACTTGCAGCTAATGCTACTCCACCAACAGCACGGTGCATAAACAGCACAGCAGCGACAAAACTTGTGATCCTAAGGATCGGATTGCTGTGCTGTTTGCTATCAACAAATCTTCACGTCTAAAGAGGCGCTACCATACAGGATTGTACCCATCCCAGATCAAAGTGTTAGAAAGCTGCTTGGAAAATCTCAATCGACTGTATGAGTCGTCTGTGACAGTTTGTGTGATAAATATGGGTTCTTTGCAGCCCCGATAGCGCCAGTAAACGCCAAACGCAAAAGATTTGAGTTCTCGTTTAAGTTGGTTTTTGCTCAAGTGCCACTTAGTCTTTTGGCGGCATCCGTTGTCATCATAAAAAACAACGGCTAAGTGGTGATAGGATCTGTGTTGCGCTTTAGTGCGGTTTCTCTCCATTCGCTTGTCCGATAAATTTCATTTTCTTTGTATTGGAAGATGCGTTCAAACTGGGATCGGTGGCGAGAGCCGTGGCAATTTGTACTCGTTGACAATCCCGGTAGATATCCCAAATGCTTCTAGCTACCCGGATTGTCAACGAGCGCTGTTTGAACTTCGGTGTTCGTGATTTAGAAGGCTTGATTCGAGCAATTCGACCGTTGAGCGATCGACAATCATGTCCATCAGGGTCGGAGTCTGGCGTAATAACGCTCCAGAGAGATCTTGGTGTAGATGGAGCGTTTCTTATCGCGATTGTCTGTTGAATTTAATCAGATTGAAATTGTGAGAACCCGAACACCGGAAACGCCTTTGACATTTCCGGCGTTCAGATTGTTAGAAGATTTGAATGACCCGAATGGTTCCATCAAGTCTCTGAAGCTGTTTGGACACCATTACCGCTTCTGCTTGATTGAAGCCGATATTTGTTCCGGTGACCAATACGCCCAAAACTTTTGTGCCGGGCAAAGCGCAGTACTCAATTGTGATATTTTGTGTTGCAGCTCCAGTGAGGATATTTCCAGCGCTGCTTGTACTGGCTTCTGGCTTTTGGGGGTTTGTGTTGATTGGAGTCACGAAGACGTGACTGCCGCGCTTCAACTGGCAAACGGGTTCGGTGGGTTTGGCTTGAGTGATAAGGATTCCGAGTCCAGCGATTGTCGCGATCCCAATGCCAGCGAGAAGAGTCTTACGAGTTTTAATTCTGTTCATGGTGCTTTCAAGCTACAGCTATTTCAAATTTTGCGGCAGCAGAGGGATTTAGAGGCTTTGGTTCTGGGCTTGAACCTGGTTGCGGTGATCTTGAATCAGTTTAAGTTTAAGTTCTTCAGGTGTGATTCAGCAATTGTTGTGGGTGAGTTGCGATTCTTTTCATGATTTCATGCCTCTACAGCTTGTGAGTATGGCTTAACTCTGAGGGTGAAATTGAACGACCAGGATCTGAGCAGATCCTGGTCGTTCCGCTAGCAGAGGAGCAGGCAGACGGGAGCGAGTTCCCCGTCGACCAGGCGATGTGCGTGCGGCGGAGCTACAATGTTTGCTTCAATGAGTGCTTCGAGTAGTCCTGTGTTTTCGCGCATGGATTTGATTAGTACTTCTTGGGGCTGTGGCATCACGGGATGACCGTAGGTGGCAGTTGCCATTGGTCCCTCGTCACACCAAAGCTGTAGCTTGGAGACGACACCGGGATGTTGGACAACTTCGGTGGCGATGATCCAGCAGTCGTAGCCACCGAAGTGAACAGTTAGCGGCAGTTTGCGATCGTTAAACGTAAATTTGGATTTGCGAGCCATAAGGGGTTTCTCCAATTCATCACGTCGGTCGCAGCAGTTGCTGTGTTTGAATCCATGTTCGTGTAGTTACCCAAACAGGACGAAGCGCAGTCTATAGTCTGATATTGGTAAGGTCTTTTCTCGATTGTGTGACTTGATAGTAGTAAAGGCGTGGGTGGGTGGGTGAATTGAAAAGGATCTTATTCAAGACCACCAGTTCTTGCTTTTAGCATAATTTTCAACTTATTGTTGAGTCACGGGTTGATTGAACTCAACTTGGCGGTTAAGCCACTTTTTTCCTGATATTCTGGAGTTCCGCAACTCTTCCAAAGAACACTCGGAGCTGTTTCTAAGGATGTTCCGAACCAACGTTGCCTTGTCTGATTTCATTCAGTTTGGCAAGCTTGATGAAGCTTCTCAAGGTAACGAGATTGATTGCCATGTTAACTGATTTCTTCGTCGAAGCCATCAACCTCTGTATCTGCAAGACCGATCACAATTGCGATCAGTCTTGAAGATGTAGCTATGGCAAGGTAAGTAATTCTGCCACAGTCCGCAGTCGATCTGCTCGATAAGATAACCCATCAATGTGGATGATGTTGGACCCAATGTAGCCGTAGCGCTGTGCCCAATCGAGAACCTGTCGATCAAGTGCATCAGCATGACAATGCAATTGCAGAATAATAAAAGACATCATGAGCAACTATCCAAATTCGCCACCCCACGGACAACGGTAGTTGTATTGTTCGTTTTAGTTGTGGTACGTTAACGATTCTAGTTTTGCTCATGATGTTTGTAACTAAAAAGGTTGCTTATTCAAAAAAAATGTACCTGAAGTTGACTTCAGGTACAGATCTGCAGAACAGTGTTGTCGCTCTTGTGTTAACCTCGATAAGCAATGCCTGTAAAGGCATACTGCTCAAAGTCTGAGCGCACCCGATAGGCAATTTTCCGTAGCGTGATCAATTGTCCGCAACTTAAGTAGACCTCTAAATTGCTGCTAAACTGCTTAGCTGGCAACAGATCGATCCGCATTGCTGGAATCATCGGTAAGCCTGGCAGTTCTGGAACTCCCAGAGGATAGATCAATGAGGAGATCCAAACCTCTGGCGGCAGGCTTTGCCACCAAGCAAAGCGTTGAGGGCACAAGCTTCGAGCGGTTTCATGTAGGGTCGCGACTTCGCTCCAGCAGAGAATCTCACTTCGTGCATCGAACCCTAATTTTGCAATGTAGGGAGCATGCAGAAATGGAGATTTTACTGGCGTATCCAGCAAAGAGAGGCGCACTGCCATGTCGTATCCTTTTTTCCTAAATAGGAAGGTAGTTAGGTCATTTCTATCACAGCGGTCGCTGTTGCTTTTTGCTTCTTGTGTTTTTTGGTTTACTGTTAGCTACAAGTCTCTTACACTCTAATTGCTAAAAGTGGATATCCAACTAAGCCTTCTCCTATACTAGGAAAAGCTCAGAATTAACCGGAAACTCTATCCCCGTCTAGATTCATTCTGAATCTGCAACCTCTTTAATCACGGATAAACCGAGAAATTCTAATGCTAGAAACTACTGCAATTCGTCTTGCTCAGATAACGAAAGTTGCCGTGCGCGATTTTGCCACCTATGATTTTGGACGTGAACAAGAGTCGTCAGCGAGATCTGCGATCGTAGCGAAATCACAATCGCGAGTGATGCTCCGAAAGCTTCGTTCAGAACTAAGCTCGGGTGTGATTGCTTTTCTTGGCACGACACATCTTCCTCAAAAACCAAAACGAAAGATTTTTCAGGAATTAGTCGTGGCACCAGGAGTCGATCAGTTTGACTGTTTGCGAGTTGCAAAATCAGATGCGATCAACTTCGGGATGCGAACCGATGACCTGATCGCTCGACTAATGCGATACCACAGTGATTATGGAATTGATATTTTTCATGCTGAGAGTGATGCGGTGTCGTTTCGCTTGTTGACGTTGCCGTCGCCCTTAACTGCATTCTGTTGCGACTTGTGGGAATTCTGTCCGCAAGGGTGGGAAAAGACAGATAAAGCACTCTCTGACCTAGCAAATCGGATTGAACAGAATCAAGACATCGAGTTGTGGTGGGATTAGAGGCATAAACGTGATGCTCTGACTTGAGTTTGTCTATGAGTGCCTAAAAACTCAAGTCAGAGCATCATCAGGAAGAATTACAGGGTTTGTTCTTCTTCGGCTCGATCCATTTGGTTGATCAAAGCTTGCTGAAGTTTTAAGCGAAAGTTCACGTTTGGGACAAGTCCTAATTCAACTAACTGTTTGCCTGTTAACCAGGGTGTTTCATCGAGTCTGGGATGGTTGCACAATGGATGCTGAATCTGCCAAAATCGATCTCCCTCAGCTAAACTGATGCGTTTGAGCTGGTCTTTTAGGAGTCGTACCTGCGAGAGCCTCGTTGCGGCGGGCAACGCATCTCGAATAGCAATCAAGTCCTGAATGCCTTCTTTAATCCGATTCGGTAGCTTCCACTTCTTACAGAACTCGCAGATCGATAACTCTGGCTCCGCAAGAAAAAGAGTGAGCCACCAGTCTGTAGCTGTCTGAGCGTTTGTTCGAGGCAGTTTGCCAGAAACAAGTTGATTTAACAGCTCAAGCTGCTCAAGTTGTTCGAGAAATGCTTGACTTGCTCCTGCTTCAAACGCTTTTTCAAATTCAGATCGAATTCGTTCCCAAGATAGCTGTTTAGTAATGCAATCTGCAAATTGTTTGCACGTTGCTGCAGTGCTAGCTTCAATCTTGAAATCAAAGCGTGAAGCGAAACGAGCGGCGCGAATTAACCGTAAATAGTCTTCCTGAGCGCGTTCTATCGGGTTGCCCACGAAGCGAATGATTTTTTCAAGGATGTCGTCTTTTCCTTCATAGGGGTCGACCACCGCTTGCGTAGCTAAATTGATCGCGATCGCGTTGATGGTAAAATCCCGTCGACTTAGATCGTCCTCGATCGTATTCGCCCATTCGACTTGAGCGTATCTGCCATCGCACTGACGATCTGCACGAAACGTTGTAATTTCGATTTTCAACTGTTGCCAGATTAAGGTGATTGTGCCGTGTTCTAGTCCTGTTGGAATCGATTTAATCCCCATCATTTGTGCCCAAATCAGAACAGAGAAAGGACGCAATTCTGAAGCGCAGTCCCAATCGCTAGGTTGATTTCCTCTAAGCAAGTCGCGGACTGCTCCACCAACAAGAAAAAGCGAGCATGGAAAAATTTCAGCAAGAGCACGAATTCGGGGATCGATTTGCATAATGGTCTCCCATAGTAATTTTGAGTGCTTTTGCAAAACTGCAGTCGCAGTGATGCTGGTTGAAAGCTGAGGAGGGTTTATTGCTTTATAAGTTTGGCTTTGAGCTTGAAAGAGATTGAGGAGTAAGAAAGAAAACAGGAGACAATTTCTCTACTGATCTACCAGTGGAAATCGAGTAGGCTTTGAGAACTCTAGACAGTCGGATGTGTGGTTTCACCACAGGTGTAGTTTCCCAATTGATATCCAAGGTGTTCGGAATGTCGGTCAAGTTCCTTTGGCGAAAGGGAAAATTATTTCTACTCTTCCTGTCTCAATTTGATTGTTGTGAATTGGTTCTGTCTGGATCGTTCCATCTGAATCAGTGTATTCGATTCGGATTGGGTTAACGATAGATGTATTTTTTATAACTGTTCCACATAGAAAATATTGGTGTTCTCCTGGATTCTGAGGATATCGAAACAGCACTGTTTTTCCGATTAACTGTTCTAACTCCGTGAGTGTTTGCAGATATTTTCCGTTGACAGTGATTGTATGCATATTCCTTTGTATGAGTATTTTTTGTGTTTAGTCGAGCGTTTCCTTGTACACACAAAACCTCTGATTATCAGCACTGACAGGAGGCAAATTTCCCCATTCCCAAACGGTGACCCAGTTCTCTTGATGTTCTGTGCCTTGATTCTCTTCGATTTTAAAAGTCGCTAAGTCCAGAGCAACAATTGATTGTAATCGTTCGGCAACTGCAAACGCGATCGGGAGCGTTGTGGCATTTCCCAAGAATTGAGCCACGATCAAGTTTCCTTGGGAATCGTAGTACTGGGCAAGATATTTTGATCTCATCGATGAATTTAGGGTAAATGATCTCACTATGATATAGCTGTACTATATTGCCGCAACCCTAACCAGAGAATAAAATCTTCAAATGAGACAATCCAACTGAGTGATTAAACGATTGTAGCGAACGTGAATTTTACTCAGTTAAGTTAACAGATCTCAGTCTAGTTATTGCTACGCCGACTTTATGCGCTCTGCGGTTTGTGCAGCAACTCTTGCTAAATCATCAAGTGAGCATTCCAGTAGGACACAGAGGGATTGGGTTTGTTGCGGCATGAGTTTTGGAATACCTGAACTGTTTTCCCAGTTGCTAATTGTTTGTGACTTTACTCCTAGTGCCTCTGCCAAGTCATCCTGTGTCAAATCTTTACGGCGACGGTTCAAGTACAACCATTCTCCAAACGTTAAATTTGTCGAACTGATCAATGATTCCATAAGGAGTACAAGAACGCTAGTGTTTAGGATACATGAAATCCCCCGAATTTGGCTGAGTTCTTTGCGATTTTCCGTTTGGGATTTAATGATCCACTTGATTATTCCAAGAAATTTGATTTTTTAAACTCTCTTGGTGGATCATTAAGTCTTACAAGTAGACAGGATTGTTTATTTCTGAGACTCAAGGCGAGACCCATAAGACTCACGTAAGGTCTAGAACTGAGTCTAGACCTACTGGGATCTGTAGAGAGCTTTCAGCTGCTGCAAACGATTGAGGGCGGTGTGACATTCTTGCGGTGAGAGTGTACTTGGTACAAGATCTACCGGGAGCTGCGTAATTTCAATCACCCAATTAATTACGTACCCTTTGGCAACTCTTCGTGTGGAGGCATCAAGCCAAACTTGATGCGCGATCTCGGCTTGTGCGATTGTCCAATTAACAAATTTCCACGCGGCAATTCGATAAGCAATGTAATCCTCTTTCATAAGTGGTTGCTTGAGTATTCTGGTTTTCGATGGCGCAGTCGCGCATGAAACTGACTGACAGATCGAAGTCGAAGTTGGCAGAAAACTGCTAACTTTTGCTGTAGCCTTGATCGATACTGTTAGTGATTCCTCAACACTTCACTGTTGAGACAGAAGTTTTAGCTAGAAATCTACTCGGATTGAAATACTGTGTTAAACACCATCTTCGGTCTAATCATGGTGGCTGTGATTTTGCTGCATATTGCAGCTTTACGATCGCACTCTTGGCGCAATCGTCAGCAATCAATTTGGCTTCAGCAAGAAGCTGAATTGATTCACAACGATCTACTACAACGATTATTTGTCATTCGGAGATCCCTTGAAATGCTAGAGTCTGAATCAGTTTCGCATAGCATTTCACAGGTTGACCAAATTTATCACTTGCTGTTTGAATTAAGCGATCGACTGTCTGTTGTTCATTTTGACAATGAAGAATAATCTCAGTATTATTCTTCATTGCTAGACTCTAGATATTCGGCAGGGTTGCGTTTGGATAAACGCTATCATTACTCCAGAGAGTGCGTCCTACATTACCTGACTGGTAAGGAGTCAGATATGCTGGCTCGTACCCATATTTAACTGGAGTTACGCCATTTGTTCTCCAGAATGAATACGTTACTCCATCTTCACCTAGTATTGTTACATCACCGAGTTCAAGTTGATCAAACTGCTGAACGACACCCGCAATGTACACCCAATTTTCTGTCAAATGTCTCCGGACAAGATGCCGATAGTGTCCTGGTCGTTGGATTGAAACTTGCATTGAGACGGTTAGCGATGACAGAAATTCAGTGAGCTGATCGAAAGTTAATGGTTGAATACACATTTAAGCAGTACCTTCATATACAGGCTGCTCGTCGCAACCTAGACTTTTTGAGACTACTGTTTCAACAAGACCAGTATTGAAAATCTCAATAGGATCGCCCAGTTTCAGGAGGTTTGAGTCGACAGCCAGGCGATATTCCTTATCATCATTGTGTCTCTACCATCCTCAGGATAGTAGAGACACAATGATGTCAATCAGCGAGTAATGCTACGATCTCTGCTGAATTATTCTCCAAAACGACGCTATTTTGCAGCAAGCTGGGATGCGATTGATAAAATTGCTTGGCGGCAGCAAGGATTTTTGGATCGATCATAGACTCAGGAATAACCGTCAAAGATTTTCGGTTACAGACGTTTTGCTCGATTTTGCCTTGCACATAGCGATTGTCAGCAAATCCGTTATGAGTGAGCGAGTCAAACACAACGGTCTCGCCTTGAAATGCTCGCTCACTTAATACCTGCTCGACCAAAGCTAGATAGTTAATTGGAGATTCGTAAGATTTTGCAATAACTAGGACTGTTGTCCCAATTACCTGAAGGTCAAAGAGTTTTGACGGTTCCACCATTGATGTTGCCTCCCAGCTAGACTTTTATGCGTCTAAGTAACAACGGACGTTGTTCAAATTTCTTACTTTGAACTGTTTAATCAACGTAACTCTGTGTAGATAGGATTCAGGCTTTGGTGAGGGCAGAAGTTCAAGCACAAAATAGCCCCGGACGCTTCAAAAAACTTCTGGGGCTATCGATTCTTAGAAGAAGTAAACTTCACCAGATTCATCAACGAGAATCGAAAACGTTTCGTCAAGGGATTCTGCAAATGTCACTGCTCCCCATCCACAAGCGTGAACTAAGTACTTCTCTTCAACAAAGGTGAACGGTTCAAAATTCACCGTGAAGAATGTGTGTAGCCATCCAATATGGTTGGCGACCCACACTGGTTGAATATACTGATTAAGACGATGTAGCATATTTCTACCTCGATCAAAGGTTGTCTCTATCGTTGCAGTTGCAACCTTCAACTGCCTCAGTTTAGTGAGCCAACTACTGGGATAGAGTTTCTGACCCTTGATATCATCGCTATCCTTCAAGTTCATGCAATAGATATTGTAGATCTAACCAGATTTCGTCCACTTTTTGTCTTTTTGCTTTGGCTTCAAATACAAATTCCAATTTCCAGTTTCCGATACAGTAATTTTGATCTTTTGCGTTAAAGGTTACCTTTGGATGCTCGTTTAGCTTCTTAATCAAAGATACCCAATCATTTAACGTCGCGTTCCAGACAAATTGATGAATAATAGAGTCCGTTGACCGTTTGGTCTTTAGCCGAATTACACCTTGTTCGCTCATTGTTCTTCCTTCTTGGTTCCAAATCATTAATCTTGGGAAATTGCCTTGCAGGCTAGATCCCTACACTACTGTTCCAGATCGAGTCACCCAGCCGTAAAAGTTCTGAATCTCCACTCAGAATGGAAGATATTACCGCTTAAACTGCATTACAACTGTTTCTAGTGCTCGGCGGAACTTAACCCAGCATTGTAAAAACCAAGCTAGTCCAGATTCAGATGGGACTGTGTCTTGAGCAAGTGTTAGAATGACTTTTGCTGTGGCAGTGCGACTGTATCCTTGTAGCGCCCGGTTGATGTTTTGGGATCTTATCCTTGCGCCAATCAGGGAAAACCTCGTTCTATCGTCTGTTTGGGAGAATGCTTTTGCAGTCATCGGGCTGCACAATCCGTTTCCGACCGGCTTCGATTTTCACTATCGGTCCGTGAAATAAAGAGGTGGATAACTGACAACAACTGTCGTATGGCATGAACGGAACTACGATTCCCCGGCTGATCAACAATTTGCAAAACTCAAAATCAGATCGATGGGGCATGACTCGTCCGTAAGCTCCTCCCCACTTTGAGCCAAAGGGGATGCACTCGCGTCCATCAAAACTCGTATTCACTGAATAGCTGATGAATTGCATTTGAGAATCATCTGATGCTTGTTCAGCACAAGGTTGCTTGGAAGTCCAAACCAATCGATGAATAGAATTCATGCCACTTCTTCGGTCGTAATCCAAATATACATGAAAGCTGTTGTCGTATCCATCGATCCCGGTTAGTAGTGTTCTAGATCTTTGATCGTTCAGATCGCTCACAGTTACAATGGAAGGAATCGCAAATTCTAGTTGTTGATGTTCTTCTGGGGTCATCTTTATTCTCCAATTGTTTAAACTAGACTGGTATAGGATTGTGAACGTTTGATGTATCTCAATAAGTGTTCATGTTTAAAGTACTATTTTGAAAGCAGTAAGAGTACTCGAAAAGATCCCAAATGAGTTCTATAGATAGTTTTTTTGTCTTCTAGTGTTGCTGAGGCAAATAAACTCTTTAGCTTGAGACTAAGAACATTTGTCGCTTTGAGTTACTCTACGATCTCTACGATACATTGCCCAGAGTCAACAAACTTCTGGTATAGACCGATAACATCTTCGCAGGGATCTCCCGTACAAAACACGGGGTCATTTACCAGAGATAGCGATCTCACCTTATTTTCATCTACACCGTCCCATCGTAGTTCTCCAGTTATCCACCTTCCCCAATAGGGCTTAAACTTGGTGTCTTCAGAGTAAAGAGGGGCAGGAAAAAAGACCTTAAGGACTGTCCCCTTTGGTAGTTGGTGTAACTTGATTTTCATTTATTTACTTTATCCTTCTTGATAAGGTAGAACTGATATCAAAAGGCGAACGGACTTTCTTATTATATCCGTTGATCAGTTTTTACTTTGTAGGCGCGTTCTCAACGTTTTTAACTTGAGCTTATTGTCTGACTCCTTCATTCATTTTTTCTATACAAGTCGCGTTCACTTGAATGCGGTAATTACAGCGATGAGGTTTGATAGAAAAATAGCAATTGGGCAACCTCTCTGTTATTGGTCTAATGAGATTTCGCTGGAATGGAGAGAGTGAGATGCACGATAAACGGATTGATAAATCAAGTGAGAACTCGCAGGTTTTTCACCTTGAAGCGCATCAATTTCTGCAAGTTCTGAGATCGCTCTTGTTTCGCCAACTTTTTCAATATAAATTAGCAACTCAGACAGCCACTCTCGAATTCCAGCTTCGGTTTTTGGAATCGGCCGGTTTGTCCATTCTTGAATGTTCATTGAGGTTCTCTTATATTTCTTTGATAAAGCAAGTCGTGAAAGTGCATTAATTACGAGATTTTTCTTCGACACTTCATTGATAGTTCTGTAACCCGAACGTAGATTTGCCTGAAATCCGAGGAGGCTGTGCGCTACGCTAATTGTGATTGGTCACATTCCCCTTTATCGGAGCCATTATCTCCGTCTAACTGGTTCTCGCAAAAGCGACTTTGCCCGTTTTTTGCAACTTTCAAAGCGATGATAATAGGCTTTTGCTTGACAACACTCGTTGACTTTTGGCATTGCTTCTTTTTAGCTAACCGCGATCTCAATCAAAAAAATCCCTCGATAAGAGGGATCGCTTGACGAATTGAATGGCTTTGCCTGTGATTGCTATTGAGACTACAAGCTAATCTTCGGTTTTGTTCTAGCCGTTTGGTGTTAACTGCGGCGCGAACTGAATGTACAAGTTTGGGTCTGATAATTTTTATGATTCATGGCGATGAGCATCGTAGAAAACTTGCGGATCGAGTGGATCAATCCCTTCGCAGAACGACTCACACAGTTCTTTTAATATGTCGTGGACGTTGTCGTAGTTTCCTTGCTCCAAGTAATGAGAGGCGATCGCGATTCCCTCACGAATGTAGTCCTGACTGTTTTTGTCAAGTGTAGGTAGAACTAGATTATCTGTCGCCATCAGCCGCTTTACGATTGCGGGATTTCCAAGATTGGGGTTCATGGGTCTTTTTCCTGGTTCTTTATTTGCATCATAGTGTGATTTTTGCGGGGTATCGATCTTTTGATTGGCAAGACTGATGAAAAGCCCTTGGCACTCAGACTCACTGATTCATCTCGATTGTTCGTCTTCAATGGTTAAGCTGCTTTTCAAGTTCTTTCCACTGCTCGTCTTGTTGTTTTTCGAGCCACTGGTCTTCCTCCAACTTTCTCTCATCTTCTAGCCGCTGTTGCATGACAGCGACTCCGTCAGGAGAACGAAGAATTTGGCAAACTTTGATCCACTCTTTAGAATCATCAACAAGACTGACTCCAAATTCAAGTGCTGCAGGTAAGGGAGGCTGAAAAAACTCCTCTAAGTGCGATTGAAGAAATTGCTTTGATGCTGGAGATACGCTATATGTATCAAAAAATCTCAACAAAAAGCGCCAGAGTCCAGCCTCATAGCCGAATGGAAGCTCATCGATTTTTGAGATGTGTGGTAACATCCATTCTGCGATTTCCGCACACGCCTTGTCATTTAGTGCAAGATTGAGAAATCTCACGTTATTTTTGACTTCATCAATGAGGTTGTCCAAACGGAGGTAGTCAGGTATGTGATTCGTCATACTTCTAGATCCTTTGTCTCTCAGGTAAGGTTTGACGTTTGTTTCTGCAAGGGTGTGGCGGTCGCCATCCGAATGGGTTCACTTTCTTTTAGCAAACTTTTAGCAGAGGTGTCCCGATGTATTTTATCCCAACGGGTAATTCTTCAGAGTTTAATCGGTTGCCGCTTGCCATAGGTGTTGCCTTTAGTTTTTAGTACGAAGGCTCCGTATTCGCAAACCTCGCTGAAGGCGTAATGATGTCGCCAGCGAGAGGCTTTCCTTATTTCTGAGAGCATATAAAGATTAGAAAACTTGGCTTTCTAGTTTCATAATGCTTGTGATGTGCCAGAAAGATGAGAAACATTAGGGACGTTTCTCATCTTTCTGGCTACCAACTGAGTCGATCTACTTGACATTCGAGATTATTGTCTGTAGGCGTGATGAATCCTTGCAGAATCAGAATTTGTCTCGTCATCATGGGGTCGTTGGTCGCGTCTTGAAATGGACTGAGATCAGATTGAATCAAAAATTGAATTGTTGCAGCCGTAAGGGTATACCGAGGGTCAACACTATCGGAGATTGACCAATAGTTTTCGACATCGGGATGGCGTTCTCCCCAGGTTGTTCCTTGGGGTAACCCGATTAAGCGATCGCAGAAGTCAGCGTTTGAAGTTTCGATCCACAGAATTCGGCGACCTGGTGCGAATTCCATCTGACAAAGTGTTCTAATCTGTTCCGTCATACTCATTTTGAATCCCTCAACCTGCTTGATCTTTTCACCGGACGGTGACATTAGAGAAACCAGGTGTGCACTGTTGGAATGGAGCAGGCTTTCAGTATCAAATCTTGGTAGAGGGTACGAAGACCTGGTTTAGCAGATTGTTGACTGTTTGTGTTCAAGCGAGCTGCGCTTGAATCTCGTTCCAAGCTTTAGGACTCAATCTTGCAGCAGAATGCCGACACTGCATTAGCAAATTCTTCATCGGTTGAGAGTGACGAGCGGAAAAAGCGATGTCCTTCATCAACGCGTCAGACGACGGCAGCATTTCTGATAACAGAATGACCACGCGGTGCCATCGCAGATCTTGTGTTGCCAGTTGTATTAGTGTTGACTCAGTTCTGTCCGATTTGACCAAGCTGGCAGCAAAGTAGGTTGCTAGTCCGTCATTGTCAAACTCAATTTGATTTGGTGCAAAAACCTGTAGGATGCGTGTTTCTAGAATGAGCTTTAGAATCTCTTCTGCGCTAAGTTGGGGACTGTTGAGATTCTGAGCGAGTTCCACTTGGATAATTTCTAGAATTTGCTGTTGTGATAAAGCGTTTTCTAACTCTATGGTTTTCCAGCCGATTTGCTCTAACATTAAGTGAATCTGCGCTTTATTTCGAGTCAATTGACAGCAATTATCTAAAACTGTGCTGTAGCACTCGCGGTAGAGTTCAGAGGGACGATAGGGAAGCGTTTGCGTTGAGCAATAATACAGGCAAAGCCACTCTGTCATTAGTGGAGTGACAATCGTTTTGTTCAGCATCGTCTGGGATTGTGGTGCTTGCACTTGCTTCCAGCAGTCTGCTGCGATCTTGGGTTCTTTTTTGAAATAATCGAAAATTGCTTCACGGATTTGTGATTGAGAAATAGCCATTGCTCGATTCCCTTGTCGTTAAGAAAATTTGGAAATTATGATTTTGCTGTCGTTGATTACGCAAGTTGGTTTAGTTGGAGTGAGGCTCGCTGCCCAATTCATCGGAGACTTGCTTGAGGAGAAAATACTTGAAGCTGTGATAGCTTCCCACCTGTACTCCGATTTTGGCTGCCTCGGTGCCAGACTCAACGGGGAAAAAATTCGGCTTCCGGATGAATTCAGAGCGAACTGGAACTTCTTCTAGCGCTAGTTTAATTGGTTCAACCATCAACCTGCGCTCTTCTGAACTCGGATATTTCTGGTAGACGGCTGCAATTAACTGCTCAATTCGTGTTTTTGAGATTGGATTGAGTTGTTCGATGAACTGACCGTTGTTGATTTTCAAATCAATCCATCGATCGTCTGTTAGATAATCCAATGACTCATAGAATGCTTCTGGATTACTAATTTTTCTTCCAACGACTTCAGGGCTATAGTCGTAGTCCGTTCCTGGCATAAGCGTAATTCCTTTATTTGGATGTCAATGACGATCCTACTGCCACGATGGTTGAAAATGGGAGTTTTCGGCTACCAAGATTAGGTTTCACTTTAGTTTGAGGCGTGGATCTTCTACTTTTTGGAACTTCTTAACGAACCTGCTTTGTTTTAGCGGTTTTTTTAGTCCCCCTAAGGTTACAAGACCCAGGGGGAAGGATGTCTGATAACAAGATCTGATGATCTAATCGGCAAAAAGTCGTCTGCTTAGAGTGTCGGTTCTCACGCTTATGAAAATGCAGCCATTGTGCCAACGAGTATGGTGATTGCGATTGCATTGTAGATGCTGTGCAGTTTCGTACTTGCAAGCAAAGCTTCTTCGTGAGCTGCTTCGGAGCTGTAGGCATACTTCCGAATTGATCGATAGTAAGTCTGGCGATAGCGACACCCAAAGGCAAAGCCTGGAACCGCTAAAACAAAGCTGGCAATCAAGGGGACTCCCATAACCAGGTGAATTAGACCAAATACGAGGGAGTTTCGCGCAATGTTGGTCCACTCTAGGGTTCTAGAGCGAAAAATTTGCTCCTCCTGTTCGGCAAGAAATGGTAGTGCGAAGACCATAAACGCCCAAAGCACCAGCAGCAGTAGATTTTGCACCCAATTTGTCGAACTTTGCTTGATCGCCTGGAAGGGCTGCACTGCCAGGTTTGTGGATGAGTTAAACACAAAGCTAGTCCAGCCAAGTTTCATCCAGCCCGGTACAATAGCGTAGGCTACTACAGCAATTGTTAAGGTGAGAATGAGTAGTGTGATGGCTTGAATGTAAACTCGAATTCCACTTCGGAAGTACACACTGGAAATTAAGTTAAATCGACGGCGATTTTTCCAGACTTCCTGCAAAATTGAATCAATCATCCATACGGTTAAAACCGGAGAAATGCCCTGAGTAAGTGCAACTTTCCAGTCCTGGATTTGAACGTAAAAGCTGCTTATCAGCAGCACAGCAGCAATAGGATATCGCCACGCAAACAGATTTTCTAATGGGGTTTTTGACTTTGAGGATGACATAGGAGCTGTCGCTGATTAACGATGAGTAGCAACCAATTTAACTGTAAGAGTGAAACCCACCTCCGTCGCAATTATCAAAGACGGAAGTGGGTTTTAGGGATGGTACGTTGCGGTTGTCTTGTTCTCGAAGGGGTTGTAGTTTTCCTGTACCTAGAGCAAGATAATGAGTTCGTCACTGTCCGTTTACGTGTAGAACTAGCTGATCTAGTCTCGTTTCTCGCATAAAGCGATTGCCGTACTCTTTGTCAATCATTGCTAAAAATGTGTTCCAGTCGCTGTCAAACAGGATAACTGTTTCCTTGTCATCAGAGGTTCGCTCAATGGTAGTGCTATTTAGGAAAGGCTAGAGGAAATAGCGCAGCTAGTACTTAGCTTAAGACTCAAGGTTGCATTGTAGTGGTGGACAAAGTTCCAAATTGCAGCGATATGATTGTCCAGTTTCTTCGAGAACGCTAAATTCTTTCGGACTAAGCGAGACACTCGCTGTCGTAAGGTGCAGTTGAAGCGCTCAATGTAACTCGTGAGTCCACTCGTTTTGTCTACGGGACGATGACGTGAACTCGGCAGGGCTGCGGGATAAGCACTCCAATGGTCGGTGTAGATTACGGCACATTGGCGATAGACAGCAGGCAACGACTGCCATAGTGCCCTTGCGGATGCACTACTGCGATCTCCAACGTACAAACCGACGATCTCACGAGTCGTTGCATCTAAGGCAAGCCAGACCCATTGCTCATTCCCTTTGTTATCGACAAATGACCACAACTCATCCATCTGAACGCTCAGACGCTTTTTTGGCTTGGCACTCACCTCCACCTGTTGCTTGACTTGATTGGTTTTGCTGTTCACGTAGCGTTGAATGCAATCTTCTGAGCGTTGTAGCACTCGTGCAATCCCAGCTAAGGAGATTCGTTCTAGCAGCATTCGGTCAATCAATCCTTGTTGCTCTTCACTTAATGCCTGCCATTGCGGGTCAAGCACAAACTGCCGTCCACAGTCTCGACATTTATAGTTCTGCTTACCATGTCGAGTATGACCATTGCAGCTTACTGCTTCCGATCTACAACTTGGACAAGGATGAAGTTTTTCCATAATCGAGGGTGTTCTGAACATCCTTTATCATTCTAATCTTCATCCTTTCCTTCAGGGCGCTACCCGCTCAATTAGGTGAAACACTGCCGAAATCGACTCGTTCGCATACATCTTTTCGTATCCGGGCTTGTAGCGAATTTGGTCGTCTCTGAGGTTGATGCCGAGAACGATCGACAGGTTCCGGGGGTTGAGTTTTTCGTTTGCGGTTTCTAAGAGGGTTGCCATACGCTTAACTCCTTGCTGAACTTTCACTCCTGATACCGCAGAAGCGGTCTGATCTGCCGTAATGGGGCTGCAATGCAGGGTTCAGCTTTTCTTAGAGTTACGGCTGCAACCACTCTATTCGTTGTAGTTGAGACGGGTTGAATAAGTAGCCAGTCCCAAGATCAAAATTTCTGGTATTGGTCTGAACAACTAGCATCGGAGGTTCCTGTGTAGTAAATCCCACAATGGTTCCTATTCTTCCGCACAGTGGATCAGATGGGTCGGTGATTTTGACCTCTTGATCGAGAGAAAAGCAGTTAAGAACCATTTTCGTTTGTTCGCTTTGATCATTTGTGAGCACTCGAAGCACAGCGGCTACAGTGCCATAGGTTGTGGGAATGCCAGAACTCCACTTTCCGCTATAGTTTTTGGTAACTTTGCATAAAAGGCGCTGTCCGGCTTCAAGGTTGCAAAGTTTGAATAATTCATGCCCGATGTTGAAGTGTATGCCACTATCAGTATGAAAGTAGTGAGACGGGCTTTGATAGATGATTGTCCCGCTCAGTACGAATTGCGCGGTTTTAATTTCAAGCCAGTCTTTGGCTTGCTGCTGGTCTGAACCTGACCAGCCGTCTTCTCCATTGGCAATCGGGATAAGTTGTTCGATCGACAAATTTTTGATTCGGTTTATAGACATTCTGGGATAGGGTGAGATTTGCAGAATCAGTTTAACAGCAGCTTCTTCTATTTGAAGATGATGGATCAACGACGCTTTGACGTTGCATCTTGTGTGAACGAGCCTGCAATGTTGATGATGTGCCCGGTTACATCATCAACATTAGTGGATGGATTGGGTCTAAGAGGGTGTTTGAAAAGTCGGAGTTGGTCAAATTTTATGCCAATCGCCTGACCATGATCCGAATCATAGCTAAATAGATGAAGGTTTCAGAAGTTTCTGGAAGTAACTCATAGTCTCGAACTAAGCGCCGACAGTGCATCAGCCAGCCAAATGTTCGTTCCACCACCCACCGCTTTTTGAGTAGCACAAACCCTTTCGTCTGTTCGGGACGCAGCACGACTTGGACAATCCACCGACAGAAGCAGATCACCCACTGCATGAAGGGTTCACCATCAAAGCCGCCATCGACCCAGATTGTATGCAGGCGAGACACTGCTTTACCGCGTTGCTGCACTCGGTAAAGCACTTTCTTTCCTCCCTCGCGTTCCCCGGTACTCGCAGCAGTCACAAAGACGCGCAGGACTAACCCCAGCGTATCAACGGTGATAAACCGTTTCCGTCCTTTGATGATCTTGCCTGCATCGAAGCCAATCGCTTCATGCACTCCTGCTGCACTTTTCACCGATTGACTATCGACAACGGCTTCGGATGGACTCGGATATCGCCCTTGTTCAATCCGAGTGCAGCGATACAACCGATCATGTAGGCTCAGCCATGTGCCATCTTTGCGCCAGTTGCGAAAGTAAGTGTAGACCGTCTGCCATGCTGGAAAATCTCCGGGTAATGCTCGCCACCGCACGCCTTCAATCAAAATATAGAAAATGGCGTTCAAGACCTCCCACAAATCGACTTCTCGTGGGCGACCGCCTGATTTTGCTTCGGGCAATAGGTCGCGCAATAGCTCGTATTGAGCATGGGTGAGGTTGCTGGGATATGATTTACTCATGTGGCTCTCTCGGTGCTGTTTTGTTGATATTGACAGCGTATACCGGAGAGCTTTTTTACCACCTCAATTGTCTTTTAAAACATCCTCTAAGATTCAGTTACCGGTTCGCCTTTGTTCGCTTTTTGCCACAAATTCAGAAGTCGTCCGACTGCTTTGATATCTTCTTGCCCTTTGTCCACCGCTTGTCGTTGGGCAGCATTCATTCGATTGAACGGAAGATGTAGAGGAATCCCGATTGCCTCGTACACTTTAAACACAGGTTCTAAATAATCAAGAATTGTTTCTACTTCTGCTGGCGTGCTGTTGGGATTGATCATGCCGTTTGAAATTACAGCGAGTTCCACGATCGTGAAGCTCTCTGCGAGGTCTTTTCCTGATTCTGGTTTGCTGCCCTGGGCTATTTTTTGCAAAATTGCCTCAATCACAGCAAGTCTTGAATCTGACACTTGATTGAATACACTCATAGGGACTCCTAATCTGATGGGTGGGTACAGGGTCTGCTGCCATTATCTTGACAAACACAATTCAAAATTGTAAATTACCCCGATTCTGACTAGCGATTTCTTGTTTGAAAAAGTCTGAAATCTGGCAGAGTCTAGATATATCCTTTCGCAAACGCGCTATTAGTGCTTTTCGCGAGAATATCCCACGATAGCAAGAACTGTTCCAATCACAGCGGTGAACACACTGCCAATGGGCAACATACCGCTGCCGTGGATTAATCCTCCTGCGATTAGGAGTCCATATACGCTTCCTCCAACGAAAGCTCCAATCACGGCGAAGAACAGTAGTCCAATCCAATGGGCATTCCGGATTTTTCTTTTAGCAATCACTGCTGCAATCACTCCGATCATAATCCAAATAAATCCATTCATAGTCGATGTTTGATGAGGACATCTTGATGCGCTGGTCAGCGCTTTTTTAAAGAAATAGCCTCACCTGGATATGAGCCTCATGACAATTAGGGGTTATCGGTCAAAATCCCCTGCTTAAGTGTGAAACTTGATTCAATCGTTGAATCTCTAATAAACTCTTTTTTCTTACCACCAGTACACCCTTAGTAGTGTTTATCAAGGAACTCAGAAACAAAATCAATTAGCTCCATTGATCCGATCACTTCGCAGGGTTTCATGCTTGATAAAAGCAAGTTTATTAACCTAGACATGAGATCGGCTGCGGCGACTTTGATTAGATTTTATTCCTCACGCCTTTCAAAAATCTCTTCAAATAGACCCTGTTTTTTCAGGGTTACTTCTATGGGTCCAGATTGTTGGCTGTTTGGCATTTTAGCGCTACTTTTTGTGGCATTGTTCAATCTGAACGCAGCAGTTGCTTCTCATTTTAGGACACTGAGATTTTCTGGATCTATTGCTTGAAAAGTGCGTCAAGGCAAGCTTGGTTAATCTTGCTAGAATCGATTTGGGTGATATTTTCTTTACTTGTGTGCATTAGAAAAACACTAAGCGACGCAATGAAAACTTGATCTTGATTCCAATGCGGATGAGTTTCTAGGTATTGTGATAACAATTTGTGCAAATGTTCAGGAATTTCAACCAGAATTGAGATATTTTTTTCAGAGGATTGATTCATAGCAATTGAAGATTTTGGGTTTCACACAATTGAGGAATTGTTTTTTGCGAATCGAGGTTGTGTGTTGGACCTGGATAAAAAGTAATTTTATCCAGGTCGTGAAGCACTTATGATCGCGCTTTCAAAAAGAATTTGGCGCTCTCTATTTCTGCAGTGTGGAGCCGCCATAAGTGGTGTTCAGATGAATGACGATGTTGATTATTGAATTGCCAAATTGTAGTTAATTGTTCTAGGGATGCATCTGAACGGTAATTCAATTCTGTTAGCACTTTGGATACGGACTCAACTGAAACGGGAATGGGTGGACTGGGTTCTTCTGCTTTTACTTCCTTATAGTTTGGATAAAGCGCCCTAAATTGAGCAGCAGTGCAGGCGTTGTGAAAGTATTTTCCTTCTTCTTGATGGATAATCTCGCGCTGTGTTCTATACTCAACCGAAACTTGTTTGAGTAGCCGCTTGAAGATGGTTTCTTTTGGCGGCGCTGTGTAGATTGGGTCTTTGAGCCATGGAGGAGGCGAGTATTGACTTCTACGGTTAACAAAGCCTGCTTGGGCGCATAGATTCCAGATATGATGAACGAGCCGAAGTTTGAACGCATCTGAGGGCTGTTCGGCTGGGACAGCTCTCGCACCATGATACGGGACTTGGTGTAGCTCTCCCCATCGTTCTTCGTATAGATTTCGCTGTGTGCGAGTGATTTCTAAATTGATTGCGGTCTCTTCAAACATCCCGGTAACGCGGAACGGTAAGCCGTTTAACCCAATCCATAGCACAATCTCTCCGATCTCATGAACGAGGTGTTTGTTGTTGAAGTACGCGACTTCAGCGTTGCTGCTAAAAGCGTGAGTCATTAATCCATCGACAAGGCTGGGAACAGGGGGTCTGTCTCTAAACACAACTTCGATTAACTGGTAGAGTGCACGACCGGCTTCGAGAACCTGGATCCGATCTCCGATCGCTCTTAATACATCAAGTGAGATTGAGTCTTGTTGAGTTAGACTGTAATTACCTAATTCAGGAAACCAGCGCTCTGATAAATCAGGCTTTACTCCAAAGTGGTTTAGCTCACGCCCGACCCCTTGAACTCGATAACCGAAGGGCGATTGCCGTAGAAAGTCATCAAATTTTTTAAGTAGTGTATGCATGAATTGTTTCCAGTTTTGATGAGCTGCCAGGTAGCATCAGTCGATGCTGTTCTGTTTTCGATGCGTGTTGTTAGACATTGAGGATGCAGTTTCTTGCTCTAGAAATCATTGAGACTAAAAAAAAGCAAATCTTGAAAAATTTATAGCCAGCTTAACTTTTAGTTGTTTGCGTCTTTTTCTAATAAACAGGACTAGATTGCTGCACTCGTTATAAAAATACTACAGTGTGAATGGCAAGACTCAATTCGTTAAACAGGCTTCTACTCGAATAAATTCATTATGATGATGTTACATTCCTTGCGATTTCTTCTTGCTCAACGAGCTTTATTAGTGTTTCAGTTAGAGCAGATTGTTAAGATACTGGAAAGCGAAGAATGCAGTTCTGTGATGTTATTAACATTAGCTTACCAGTCTACTTTACTTTGTGATACGCTCCGTCAAGTTCAGCAACAGATTCAGGTGCGGTACAAATTCAGAGCGCTCGCGCAAGGCATAATTGCTGGAATATTTTTGGGAATCCCATTATTTGTGCTGACGGTTGAAGCATCTAGCCATCACCTGCTAAGTTTTTACCTGATTACTCACGCGAATCGAGAACGCTTAGAAGAATGCCGCAGTAAAGGCGTTCCACAGTGCGAGGTCGTCATTCCTCTTTCTGCAAGGGTATTGTATAAGCTAACCAACTGGATTCCGGTTCGTAAGTAGCCAAGTGTGATGATGGAGTGTATCCGCTTCCAAAAGCGAGTGTGGTCTTCGGTTTATTGCTGGCTTTCCTAGTCCCAATGCAAACCAGCCTCTTTTCAGGATGAGGCTGGTTTGTTGAATCTACTCCCAGTTCTGTGGGTTGTGAATGCTAATTTGGTCGGTCCATAAGCCAATGCCAATTCGCTGGTCACAGCGATGAATTGCTCGATGTGGCAATTTGGAGTTAAATTCAATAATTTCGCCTCCGTTTAGCTCAAGGCTGCGAATTTTGTTGTCGGGTAATCGGGTCTGTAAGCAAATTTTGCCAAGATTGATGATTCTAGCAGTTGGTTGGGCATAGGCTGCATCTTTGTGCCAATCGATGGCTTTCTGGTTTTTAGCAAAATAAATTTGTGCGAGAGCAGCCTGCGGAAAAACTCGCTGGCAGAACTGCCAAAGTCTTTCATCGGTGTGTGCATCTCTGTATTTTCCGGTTCTATAGATTGGTTCAGCATTTAGCCAAAGCTGCAGGCGGTCTTTGGCGCATTTTGCTTGTTCTTCCGTTGCGAGCGGTAGGAGATAAGTGTTGATATAGTCAATTAGCTCTTGAGTTCGCTTGTTGGGGAGATATTGAATGATTCTCATGGTTTGCTGCCAATTTTCACTTCCAAAGCCGCAGACGCGGTCCCTGATTTTTGTATTTTAGATTTGGATTGCACAACTTTGCCTTCAAGGAATCTATCAAAGCCTGCTCGCGCGAGAAATCAGAGATGCTTGAAAAAAATATCGTTATCAAGAGCATCAATGCTCTTGATAACGATAACTTAGGAGAAAAACTTTAGATAGCAGTTGCGATTGGGAGTGTTGCTAAACTGCTTCAAATTCAAGAGTTTCAGTGACGCGGTAGATGCAGTTTTCTTCGGCTGAGCCAACCGATTCAACTTCGATGTGCCAGTCCCCCCATTCTTCGCCATTTTGCTCTTGATACGGTTGATTCACGCGATAACGATCAGCCGGAAACCGGTTTTGAGCTTCGAGTAGAATTTCGTCTTCGGTTAGTTCATCAGCTACATCATCTGGATCATGTCCGAGCCGATCGACGATCGCTTTTCGGAGTTCTTTTAGAAGGGCTTTTTGCTGCTTACGGGGCATCGAAGCGCTCGCTGCAGTCCAAAGTGATCTGAGTAAAATTTCGAGTGTTCCGGCTTGATCGTCTAAGTTTTCTTCTTGCTGATTTAGGAGAATAAGCTCTTCAATGTCTTCAGTCATAGCAAAGGGTTGGAGGAGTGGAGAATTTATGGGTGTGTTGCAAGTTTCTGCTGCTCGTACTGAGATTTCAACTCGTGTTGTAGTGCTTCAGGAATGTGTAAATCTGATAGCCAGCTGCGGCATCCGACCAGAGGTGCAATCTGAAATTGATACGACAACCTTTTTGCTCGTTCTAGGAGTGAAGCATCGGATTCGGGTTCTCGATCGAGTCGTAGCTTTTCCAAAGGAGCATTGATGATTGTTTGATCAACCATTAGCCGAGTGGATAGCGTTTTACGTCCCAGTGTATTGTATCCGTTGCGGTAGATTTTGCGAAAGCTGCCGACCCAGATGACTACCCCGATGGTTCCACAATGAAA
The DNA here is from genome assembly GCF_050565645.1 of Leptolyngbya sp. AN10. Lineage (NCBI taxonomy): Bacteria > Bacillati > Cyanobacteriota > Cyanophyceae > Leptolyngbyales > Leptolyngbyaceae > Leptolyngbya > Leptolyngbya sp. AN10. The sequence goes on along the minus strand of NZ_JBNXVP010000016.1, from coordinate 126,708 downwards.
TTTAACTTTCTGACTTAGCGGTTCTCCAACAATCCACTTTAAGCCGTGACAGTTAAAGCAAGACCGTTTATCGTTTGTATCTTTAGGATTTTGCCAAAATCCGGTGCCTTTGCATCGGGAACAAGAAACTGCTTGATAGGGTTTATTCGCTTGAATCGCTTCGACTAACCGTACCGATTCACCAGGTTCAACCTTTTCAGGTTGCAGAACATCTTTGTGTTCGGCTTTTCTCAGGCTTTGAAAAATAAATGCTTCAAAGTGTTGTCGAAATTGCTCAACTTCTGCAATCGTCCAACTAGGATAAGGGGTAGCATCTCTACTGCTGCCGCTAGCGTAAGCTGTCGATCCAATTTCTTCGGTTTTTACTTGCTGTGTTTCGACGTTCCAGTAACCACAGTAGAAGTAGCTATCGTGATAGCCGTTAACTTCCCAGTGGCATAAGAGCCTTAAATGACGGTTCATACGGATAGAATAGAAACCTTAATGAGTTTTGGATTTTGTACGTCAATTTCAACTTGTTGCTGAAAAAATCAAATGCTCTGAAGGTGCAGAACTTTGATTGATCGACTCGTCTATGCCCACAGCGTTTGTATTCCTGCAATTGCAGGCTGATTTGCCAACGTCAATACGTGTGGTTGCGAGCGCAGCAGTCGTTCCCAGGGAGATGCTTGCTAGTCTTTAATGTCTGCCAAGCTTGGCAATTTTGAACAGCTCATGAACTTCACGTGTGGGTGTGCATGAATTGGAGTGTCACTCAGGAAGCCCTGTCGGTTAGAACTTGATCGCCGTATCGGGTTACTTCGTTTGGAGATACTTGTCGAACCACGCTAAAAACAGCAATATCTGAGGTGATCTGATCTGCAGCTAGTCGATAGCCTTTTTCGTTCAAGCCGTATGTTCCTTCTGTGATTAACGCTTTGTGTGTTGTATATCCAACAAAGCGGAAGCGATTTTCGTTGGGATCGATTGCCACAAAGAGAAAATAGTCGCCTTGATGTTGACTTGGAACCGTCCAGTATTCCGGGACAACAAGTTCTTCACTGTCTAGCCGATTGTCGGGAATAACAATCAGGGATTTTTCTTTGAGTGCTAGTGCGGTTCCATTAACGGCTTCCCAGTTTTGATGCATTGGTTGAGTTGCTGTTGCTACATTTGCCCAGTCAATCGCATCGAGCCATTCTACTGTCATGTCGATCGCAATCAAATTCAGGTAGGCTCGACGTTTAGTTTCAAGGTCTCTGTAGCTTGCAGATTGAGTAAGGGCGTGATGTACAATCTGACCGGGAAGGTCTACAATCGGCTGTGCCGGTGAATTTTTTAAAGCTTTCATGGATGGGGTGAAGATTTTATTGCTGACTACATTTTGATGTTTTTGCTCTGGCGAATGATCTGGCTGTCGAAATGTTTGTAAGACGACCGTTTCTGTCGTGTGGTAGATTTAGCAGCTTTCAATCTTATGAACTAGGTTGTCTTAAAGATTGAATTTTTCATCGGTTTCATTAGCATAAAAGTATTCCTTGTTTTTGCTTGTATTGCTTGTTCATTGCTATTGTCGATCGGGCAAGATTACTTTCAAGCCAGTCTGTTGCTGTTTCGACCATGAGAGGCTCGAAGATGCCAAAATTTCACTTAATCAATAGCGCTCTGGGTGGAATGGGGAAATCCCTTTTGTCTCAAGTGATGATCCATCTACACGATGATCTTGCTTTATCTTATGCAGCTTTTGATGCTGATGTTGAATTGCTCAATGTTCAAGAGCGATATCCTGAAACTACCTCTGCTTTGAAGATTTCTGAATCCGAATTTCGTAATACGGATGCTGTGTATCGCTCGATGGAAGCAGGACGGCATATTATCATCAATCTGGCGGCTAGCTCTACTGTGGCTTTAGAGCAATGGTTTCAGCGAGATCGCTTGTTTTTGGTGTCCCGCAAACTTGCAGCGAGAAAGGATGGATTTCGCTATCAGTTCGTCAACTGGTTTTTGTCCGATGGAACTCCTGGCAGCATTAGCAAATTTCAAGAATCCGTTGCGACATACGGAGACCAAATGTTTCATGTTTTCGTTCAGAACTGGGCGAAGCGAGCACCAGACGATTGGAGCCGAACGTTTCAAGATAACCGGCTGCGTACATTGCTGGAACAAGACTACATCACAACGGCTGAGTTTCCCTGTTTTCTTAAGCCTTATGGATGGGATGAGATGCGGTTGACGTTTGCCCAGGCGATTTCACCGAATGGACTAGAGGGTGAAGCTTTACCGCTACTCGATCGACAACGCGTTGCTTCGTTTGTGCGTGGAACTCAGCAGAATTTACAGCTTACTGGGTTGATTGATTGTCCGGATATTAGGGTCGCTTCAGATCAAGCAGTTTCTTTGTCGAGACAGGCGATTAATTATTTATTGAACCACGAATAGTCAAACAGGTTGGTGTTCACGGTACATCACTTGCTCGGAAACCAGAATGTTTAGATCGATCGGAAGTTGAAGTTTCATGCATCCTCTCTGGATAAAGTTCTGATTTATGCTGCAAAGGCGAACAATTTCTATGAGTAAACGTAGAAATTGTTCGCCTTCTTGAGTGATGAGCACTAGCTTCTCTTGCAATCGTTCATCAGCCTTCTCACTTTACCGTGTTAGAGTCTGTTGAGCGAATTTTTGCTTTGATTTGCTGAATCGAGTTTTTAATGGATTGATTGAAGCGTTGAATCATGGCTTGGACGTGAGGTGCGATTCGGCTGCCTCGATTTTGACATTGTGCAAGCAACGCCTGCAAAAGCTGTTCAGCGCTTCGATCTGCCAGCATTTTGTTCCAGGTTGCAATTACCTGAGGTTTTGCCCATGTATACCCTTGTTGGAGCCAGCGCCAGATGATCTTTGCAATCCGAACAATGACTGTTCCGCTGAACAACACCACAAGCATACTAAGCAAGCAGAATAACCGGAAAATTTCATTTGTGTCGTACTGTTCTCGAACAAACGATTGGAATTTTACATAAGCTTCGCTGACTTGCTCAGAAGCTTCGGTTTGCAAGGTTTCCATTAGTTGTGTGGTCATGATAATTCCTCAATAAGTGGTTTTGCTGTATCGCCTTGAAAACGCTTGGAATGAACTACAGCGGTGGACTAGAATTTGGTTTAACGCCGTTGATTTGCGTTGTTTTTCGGGCTGATGAAAGCGGGAATACCAATCAACCGAATTAGGTAAAGAGCAATTCTTTTCTAATTGATTGAGCGGTGTTGAATGCTCGAAACTTGCTTTTGCGGTGTCGCTGGTTTGATAAAGTACCGTGAATTCCAAGCATTAAAACAACCGTTAGGCATGCCTGGAATCGAACCAGGTTTTCTCGGTCTGTCACTCCTATCTCCAAGGCTTTCAAAGCTGTGACAGCAGCTTGAAAGGGATGGAGACCGCCGTCCTTTGCGGTTCATGCCTTTGTCGTTGAGAAAGCACCAGTCGGTGCATCGGATGCTTTATTGAAGCGCATTTTATTTTAACGAATGACCAATGTAAGCGACTTCGCCTGACGATCTCAAAAAACTGATAGAACTAGAACTTTGCTATTGTCTGTCGTTTTACTGCAAGTCATATCCCCAGGGAATCGTAAAGTTTCCGTTTGTGCTAATCGCGTTGCCAGCCGGTTTGAAGGGCTGCATTCGACCTTGAATTTTGCCAATGCTAACCATAAAGGATGAGTTCTTTTCTCCGAAGGTGACAAGTCCAAGGTGATGACAGCTCTGAAGTTGGTTGGCTGCGCGTTGATAAGCGTTCGATTGTGTCAACTTCTCAACCAGGATAACTAATTTGTGAGTAACCTCAACTGGGACGTTGTGATAGCCGTCAACTTTTTGAACTTGGAACGATGTGACATGAATGTTCTGTGCGCTCAATTGTGCAATCGCTGTACTAATAGCGCGATCGCAGGTTGGTGTCGTCCTAGATTGATGTGAGGAGGATAAGGACGGTTGTGCCGAAAGGGTAGGAGTGGCATTAGCACAACTTGCGACTTCCAATGCCAGTGATAAACTTAGAATCTTTAAGAGTGTTTGAAATTTCATGATGAGTTCAAAAATTAGAGGTGCAATTCATTTCAGCGGTCGCTGGCTTGAAAAACAGTTCTAGTGTATTCTTCAGCGATCTCCGTGAACTATCTTTCTGCTCACTGAAACGTCCTCCGATTGAGGACGTTTCAGTGATCTTCAACTCGTTTTCTGTTTTAAGACTCGGCGCAGTTGAATCGATTGGTTTGTATCCCAATGGCTGCATAAAATGCTAGAGAAGCATCGAGCTTTTGCCCAATTTCTAGATTCATATGCAGTTTTGGTTTGCTCCAACCAGTGCTTTAAATCCTCAGGCACGGATTGCCCGGCTGTGCTAAACAGCGATCGTAGAACAAGTGATTCCATCATGATTTTACGTAAACATCTACCGAATGACGCGGTAGCAGTCTGATCACTAGAAATCGGTTTATCGGAGCGATTCGGAGTCAAATCAAACATTTCAGAACTGATCAGATACGACAGCTCTTTTGCGGGGGCTGGGCACTCGAATATTCAAACTGAACGTCTCCGTTTGTGATGCATTTGTTAAGACCGTTCTTAGACAATCTGTTGCTTTGGCATTTGAATCGGATGGACAGAGTGACTAGGAAATTTACAAAGATTTCAGTGTCTTGCGTCACAAATGTATGTCTTGGTGCTGGCTTAAGGTCGTCCCGTCCTGTGTCTTAGAAAGATCACCCAAAAGGGAGACGATTCGTTTTCTTATACCTCCTAAGTTAAGGATGAAATTCTTTCCTTGACTTACAAGCTTTAGAGATTTTCTGAGTTCTTGTGTGGTGTTTTCATTCTTTCTTGATTGAGGCAGCCGTAAGAACGACGCTTGTTCGAAAAATGTGATTAGGAAAAGAGTGTTTTTGGGGCTTCTATCGGCGAGATTTGTGACGAAGACTGTCGTTCATTCGTTCATTTTGAGGACAATAGGCTTTCGGAGTTCACTTATGATACAAAATCGGGATGGACGAACAAATTTGGCACCCCTATGGCTAAAGTTAGGGGGAAGTCTAGCTATCTGTGCTGTATGCCTTTTAGCCGTCCGGAGTGTCTATGGTTCGGTATTTCAGAATTCATTTCCTGCGGCAGATCGGCAAATTTCACCGCAAGGGCGCGGAGATTCATCCTCATCTGAACTTGTAGATGAAAATCGTGGATATTCGGATGCCGCGATTCCACTAGACGGTAATTTAGCGGCAGCAAACCCATCTTCTGTTGGCGACTTAAAGGTGGCTCCGCCCAGCGCTGTAGATTTTATCTTTCAACAAGCAGAAATTTTGCAAAAACGCTCTTGGTTCCGTGCTGCCTACGATTTGCTTCAAACTGTTCCTCAGCATCACTCTCGTTACGCAGAAGCGCGACAGAAGATGGTCGTTTATGCTTCTGCTATCTTGGAACGGGCTAATGACCGGTATCTAAAGGGAGATCTTGGTACTGCGGTACAGTATTTGGAAGCAGTTCCTGAAGGCACTGAAGCCGCAGTGACGGCAAACAAGAATTTACCCTTCTGGAAACGTCAGGCAGCAATATTGGCAAATGCAAATCAGTTGCTGGAGAGAGAGCAATGGTCAGAAGCGTCTTTGCTTTTTCAGCGACTTCAAGATCATCCTTTTTACTCTAGTCCTAAAATTCAGCATCAGCTCAGGCAGGGTATCGTCAGGACAACAGATCTATCGACTGAAAGGAATAACTAAGGAATAAGTTTGTAGCATTTGAGTCTGACTGTTGTTCAAATTGGTTGCTGACAGATTTTGGCGGACTCAACATAGCATTAGTGATAATGTGTCAGCAAGTTCTGATTTTTTCAGTTCTGAGGATTCGTTTCCGTTTGCCGAGTCAGCTACTGGTTCTTCAGAGTTCTCTGATGGGAGTGATTGTTTATGAAATATCGTTTCCTGCTGCCTTCTCGTGAAGCAGCTCTGCATACACTCAGCTTCTCGAATGAACCTGCGGATGCGATGCAGATGCGCTCACTGCCAAAAGGCATTTCAATTCTTCTCGTTTTTCCGTCTGTGGTGATGTTACTCCTGTCGAGTCTAGCTGTATTTAATCGTTCTGACTTGATGCCAGGTTCGGTTCCTCGAGTCCGCTTAGAGAGTTCTCAAGGGAAAGGGATTGATTATGCAACGCTTTATAAGCATGTTGAAGCACTTGTCGATCGGGGTGAATTTAGCCTAGCACTACAGCTTTTGCCTAATATTGCGGAAACTTCTGCTAAGCGTGAACAGATTTCAGCAGAAATGCTGCGTCAAGCGCAGAACTCTTACCCAAACGAATTAGAGGGAGCCGTTCGCCTCGTGGCGAGTATTCCAGCGAACACTGCTTCTTATGCCGAAGCGCAGCGACTGACAGCAGAATGGACTCAGCAACTAACCTGGATGCGAACAGCAGAATATGCGGCGAATGAGCAGCAGTGGGATAGTGCTGCTCATTATCTTGACGAATTGAAATCAACGCATTTATCGAGAACAGACTGGTTTAGACGGATTGAGCAACGAGTTAAGCAACGCGATCAGTCTGCTCCTTCTATGGATGAGATGAGCGCTCATTATAACTTAGCAAACGTTTATGAGCAGAGCGAACAGTACCAGCTAGCAGAATACCACTATCGCGAGTCCGCGCGGTTTGGTTCACCTGTTCGAGATCGGGCAATTAACAATCTTGCTCGCATTTATATTCTTCAAAATCAGCCTGGTACAGCCACACTTCTACTGGGACAAGCACTTGATCAGGTGCGCCAGCCCAATATACAAGCAGCTTTTTACAAAAATCTTGGCTGGGCTGCTTATGAGCAACAAAATTTTACCGACGCATTGAAGTGGCTGCAAACCTCAACAGAATTTGATCCCACTCGTGCAGATGCTTACTGTCTTCTTGCCAAAACGCGAGGACATCTAAATCAGGATGCCCTTAGCGATCGGACAAGTTGTTTGATGTTGCAATCGACCGAAGATCAGCCAGAAGTTCAGCGATGGCGTGAGTCGCTGCGGTGAATCTGTTGAAGCAACTGCCCGTTGATTCACGTAGAGGAAGCGGGATTTAATCTGGTTTTAAGTTTGATTTGTTCACCCTAAATTAATTGCAAGGAGAGAGTGTTGTGAAATTTTTACGCCAAATGATTGTGGTAACGGCTTGCAGCTTAATTTCGGCAGAAGTGGGTCAGTTTCTGCTTCCCGCACCAGTACTCGCAAGAATGTGTAATCCGATTGGGCGGATTATCAGCGGGTCTGGAAATAACTTCTCGCGGGGACAGATTATTTGTGCAGGCGATCGCCTCACCCCGACTAGTACTGCTCAGATGCTGTGTTTTAGCAGTCGTTCCCTGATTCGGCTGAGACAGGGTCAATCAACGACCGTGAATCATCGGGCTTGTCCGTCACAGCTAGCGATCTCATTGGAACCGTGTCAATTTGGACAGTCCACTCAGTGTTTTCGTGCTAAAGGTCCAGAACAGAACGGGTTCCAACTGATTGAGCCGTCGGGAACAACCGTAGCAGAGCCGCGTCCCCCTATTGTTTGGCAACCTGTTGCAGGTGCGCGTGAGTATACGATTCGAGTCACTGGACCTGGAGTAAATTGGGAGCGTACAGTTCGAGAAACTGTATTGAACTACCCGAGTGGTGAGCCTGGTTTACAGAGCGGAAATGCTTATCAAATTGTTGTTATTGCTCGGCTACCCAATCGCAACTTAACGACTACTAGAGTTGTTAATCAGGGGCATTCAGAACGATCGAATCAACAGCTTCGCCCTTCTCGATAAGTTTACCGACCTGGAAACTCAGGATGCGGTTGATTGAGCGGGGCTTTCTGCTAAGGAAGCTGCATTTTTTTGCGATGTCACTTGCTCAATCAACCTGAAAACCACAGCAACCAAAGGCGACTCTCAGTATAGTTAGCGGCTAATCTGCTGTATTGCCCATTGCCGCAATCTCATGATTTGACAGTAGAAGGGATTGAGTTGACACAAGGGCGGAATTGTAATTCTTCGCCCTCTGAAATAAAAGGTTCTGGCGAGTGGGCACTGAGCGGGAATGAGAGAGAATGGTTTGGCGATGAGTCGAAGCATGGAAGGATTCTCCTGAATGAGTTGTTCCCGATTCAACGGTCGTTGAAGCTCAAACCTCTGTAGTTCGTTTATGGTTTATTTTTAGTAAGTTGCGCCACTCCTAGCGTGGTGCGAACGTGCGCTTTGGATTCATGCCCCACGGACTTGATGTGCATGATTGCGTTGAGTACGCTTTTGGCAAAATCCTTGATTAATACTCGTTAATCTTGCGTGTCGGTTTTGAGAAAATCCGTTAATCTGAGATCAGACGGGGATGGTTGATGTTTAGATTTCCCCTAGATTTTTGTTTTTTAATTATTGCTGGGTCTATGCAAAACAGGCGGTTGTTGAGCGTCCGCTAGATTTGGTTCATAGACTTTTGGAGGCTTGGAATGCAGACGGATGATAATGCTTGGGAAGAGACTGAAGAGTTAGAAACTTCGCCTCTTTTTGATGAAAATGCTCATGGTTCTGAAGAACCGCGATCGCGTGATCCCCGCTATACCCTACTGGAAATGGAGCTGGAAGGAAAAGATGCAGCCTATCGCTCTAGGGTCTTTGAATTAGTTCACTTGCTAAAAATTAATCCGCAAGATCCGGTTTTTCTGTTGCTAATTGCGACTGGGCGGATTGATTCAGAAATCCGCCAATTTCCGCAAAGTTTGTCGCGCTACCGAAATAACTTGTCAACCCTCTTTGATCGTTGGTCGGATCAAGTCATGACCAATCTCGATGAGTATGAGCGCGTTATCAAGCAGCGACTGGAAGCGTATCAGCAAGTTGCGTCCAAAATGCATCAGCGAGAAATGGATAAGATGCTGCGAACCTTAATTGCGAAGGTGGCAATTAAAGAGGTTTTACATCATCCGTTTGTGCTGATTCTTTCAGGCGTTGTTACGTTGGCTTCTGTTGGGACCGGTGCCCTGTTGTCTTATTTCTATTGGCAAGCAAAAACTCAGTATGAGCCAGGATCAAAGCAGCTAACTGTCGAGCAGGCAAAGGCACTGCAATGGGCACAAAGTCCAGAGGGACGGTACGCTCGTAGCCTTTTTGAGTGGAATCAGGGACTGCTAGAAAACAAATCGTGTGTTGAACAAGCGCGACGAGCGGCTGTCAGTGTGCAGGTGACTCCAGATGGACAAAAAGCGACATCTGGCTTCTGCTTGCTGTGGGTTGATCCTCCGAATAAGCGTCAGTTTGAGTCTGCACCTAAATGATCGACTGAAATTTTTCCCTCATGATTCAGTCCAGTGTGTGTTGAACCCTATCTGTAGAATTAGGGGTAGCCATTACGATCGGTAGTGATGAATGGCTCCACTCCTGGAATTCGAGGATGCGGCGCTCCTTGGTTTGAGCGTTTACTTGATAGAGTTTTCTCTGCTCCCAATACAAAGCAGTAAGCCAGCCGGAGCGAGCGAGATGAACGCCAGTGTCAATGTTGATCCATCCGGGTCCAATAGCGATTTGTCCGGCAGAAAGTCCCATCGTTACCGTAGGAGTATGTCCTGCAACGATTATTTTATCTTTGAAGTAGGGCTGGGTCGATTCGTGAAAAATCTCCCTTGTCCAGCAAAAATCCTGAGCGGATTGCTGCTGCAAGGGCTTGCTGGGATCAATGCCTGCATGAACTAGAAAGAGATCTCCGAGATCTAGGTAGAGCGGAAATGATTTGATCCAGGACTGATATGGTTTTAAGACATCGAGCGGTCCATGCGGATTGACGGCAAAGCTTTTCAGCGTTGCTTTTCCGCCCGAGACACGCCAGTGGTCTTCAAACATTGAGTCACCCTGCAGTGCGGTTAAGAGTAATTCTTCGTGATTTCCCAACAGCACTGTATACTGCTGGGCTTTGACAAAATCGAGCACTTCTTTTGATTTGGGTCCTCGATCGATCAAATCCCCCAAAAAATAAATCCCGACTTGCTTCGAGGGGTTGATGAGATTCAATAAACTCATTAACGTCTCGAAGTAGCCATGGACATCTCCAATAATTATTCTGTCCATTCGGAAAATAATAAATAACCTGCAATAGCGAGGGGTTGTTTACTGCTCGTTTTATGAGTTTATCGGATTATCAGTACATCACTTTCTGCCTTAGGGTCAACCTTTGCAGCACTCTTCATGGTTTAGCGCTTGTGATGACTACTGGGTCAATCATTGCTGTTTAACCACTGTCTCTTCTTGTTTCTGATCGTGGCGGGAGGTGGGTGGGGTAATGCTATAACCCTACATCAGGTAGGGTTATAGGCAGGTTCACCTGTTTGGTGCATTAAGCCATTGCAGCTTGCTGAGTTCGGACGTATGATCCCTTAATGCGGTTGTTTTTCCGCGTTTGGGTTTCATTGTGAGCTTTCAGAACATCTTTCAGCGTGTAGAGTTCGTAGCTCTTTTCGCAGATTTCCAGCATTTCGATCAGCGTGATTTCGCTGTTTTGCTCGATGAAGTCTGCTTCAGATTGCTTCCGCTCACCGCGATTAAACGATTCTTGGTTGCCCCGGTAAACGAAGACTTGGCGCTCTACGTGCTTTCCCTTGAGGAAGTTAAAAACGCTAATCGCCCACTTTTCTGATTTGGTCAGACTGTCGAGAATGTTGCCTTGTTCAGCTTTTTCAGCTCTAGCAAGAAGATTTTTGATCGGTGTATTGCCAACTTGGGCGATCACCTGGGCTGGTGTGATTTTTACGCTGACCGGCGCTTTTTGCTCTTGAGTAGTCGTCATGTTTGATTCCTTAAATTGGAGTAGTGAATTGGAGTGAGCTAAGTGACAGTTCCGAACCGACTGAACCGCAGCCGATCTGGAATTCTTTAGAACTCATGTGAGAAGCAACAGACGTTGCTCTTGATTTCTGGTTGAGCGGCGCTGCTTTTTCTCAGGTTGAGAGCGACGGTTGTCGCTGGGTGAGGACAAATGTCCTCCGGAGTGCAAGCGAGTTGTGGCGAGCAAAAAAGTTAGCCCTCTTTTAACGGAGGGCTAACTCAGCAGGTGTTGAAATCGTGAATTACAGACCTTCTAAATCGTCATCACCTTCGAGGATCTCGTCGTTAGGTAAAGTATCCGGATCGAGCAAGTCGTCGATGTCATCAACCACTCCTGATACGGCTTCGATTTCAGCAGATGAAGGTGCAGCCGAGGATTTGATCGAGGCGATCATTTCTTTGATTGCTTTCATGTCTTTTTGGCTGTTCATGCGCTGCTGCTCTTCCTCATTCATTAGCAGCAGTTCATACGTGGGACTGGGCGAATATAGAACTCGCCCGCTTAACCGCTTGCCCAAACGAGTGAACTCTTCAACCGTTGCTTTGGGTGCGTCTGGTGTTCCATAAACCGCGCCAAATACTTCTTTGTCATATTTGTCGTAATCGAACGCGGTATAGTTCTGTTTACCCGAGTGCTGGCGGTTGTATTTTCGCACCGCAATTCTGCGTGAAAGCGATCGCGTGATATAGAACAAAGACTCTAGAATTGTTTCTTTTGGGGTATCAGGCAACTCGGTGCGACTGAAAGGCGCGGTTGTATACAACAGCGTTTTTACCTCACCGAACTTCTTATCTGCGTCTTTGGTTGTGACTTGTGCTGTCATAGGTTCTCATAATTGAACGTTTTCGCTCCTGTTACCGCAGTTGCGGTCAGATTTGGATTCGCCTTAACGGGCGAAGCGATTGCCCTGATGTGGCAGTTGCCACAGACGTAAAATTCCGAGGTCGCGGTCGCGACTGGTAGATGGCTGTCATGTAGTAATTTTTGTTAAATGCGCCTAAACCTGTGGTTTTGAAGAGGGGTATGCGCTAAAGTAATAAGCGAAATGTTGCGGCTCTTGCTCCACAAGTCGTGACATCAGATTTTTGAAATCTAGAGTTATCTATGAAATGGTTGAGTGACTGGCCTACTTTGGTGGATCAGGGAATCTCGGTTGTGGGGCTAGAATTCCAAAGTCCTGATCGAGCGCGAGTTTTACGTCAGTTTCATCAGTGGGGAGACGAGCGATCGCTGCCTGTCTATTTGTGGAACCCTGGTTTATCTGGGTTTCAAAAACTGGTTTGGCGCTCTGGTAAAACTACTTTCGAGCGGTTTCAAGACTGCTTATTGCCGGATGGAGCGATGACAATGCAGTACTTGCTTGACTCTGACTTGTCGGGAATTGTCCTGTTGGAAGGCGCTTTACAGCGTGATGAGCACGGTGAAGTGTGTAATCGCCAATCTTATCAGTTACTGAACGCTTATTATCAGTCTGAAGTGCGTCAATCGCCACAGTACTGGGTGTTGCTTGAAGATACGATTCAGCTCCCGATCGAGCTTCAGCCGTATTTACCGATTTTGGGAACTCCGCTACCAACCCGACTACAGATTCAAGCGGTTGTTCAAGGATTGTGCCGCCGTTTTTCTGCTTTAGGAGAGCTATCAGAGTCAACATCTGCTCAACTTGTTCGATCGTGCCAGGGCTTGTCGATCGGAGAAGTTGAAATGGTGATTTCTCGCATGGCAGGGTTTGCTGAAAGTTTTGCAGCGCTCGCTGAATCGATTTCCTTGTACAAAATTTCTAAGCTTAAAGATCGGGGATTGGAATTTATTTCCGATCCTGATGTTCCGACTGCGGGAGGTTTGGAGGTTTTAGAAGAAGAGTTGAGCAAGGTCGTTTCGCTGCTTGATCCTGCAGCGGAACGATTGGGATTGAAGTTCCCGAAAGGCATGATTTTGTGGGGTCCGCCCGGAACCGGTAAAAGCTTGAGTGCTAAACTTGCGGCAAAGAAGATGGGCGTTCCGCTGCTGGCGCTCGATTGGGGGCAGATTACAGGAACAAAGAATCCCGATCGCGTTTTGCGAAACATTCTTTCTTTGGCAGAAGCCTTGTCCCCGGTCGTGTGTTACTTCGATGATTTTGATAAAGCTTTTGCTAACTTCGATTCCAATAGTGACGGGGGGTTAGGACGACGCATGGCAGGTAAGCTACTGACGTGGATGCAGGAACATCAGTACCCAATATACATGATTGCTACTGTTAATCGTCTTGGAATGTTACCGGCTGAATTAATTCGAAGATTCGATGATATTTTCTTTTGTGCCTTACCAACCGAAGGAGCGCGTTATGAAATTTTCAAACTCCATCTATCGAAGTATTTTCCGGATTTTCGCCACCCGATGAAATCTCCGTTTAGTGAGATGGACTGGCGGCTATTACTGCGAGACTATAAGATTTGTACTCCGGCAGAGATTGGTAAAGCGGTTCGAAAAACTGCAGAAACGATTTATCACCGTCGAGTGCAGCAAGGATTACCGGTGGACTCTCTCACCGTTACTCTCAAGGATCTTCAGGAGCAGCGATGGAAATTCACTCCTGCTATGGTTCGAGAAGAGAAGCAGATGTACGAGATCCTCAATCAAGCCACGTTTGCTCGTAACTCAGCGGGCGAAGATCGCAGTATTTTCGCGATTCCTCCGCAGGAGCTGTTTGGAGATGTGATAGATAACAATAATTACTTGGACTGAAATTAGCTACGATTTCAGTTCAGGACACTGTTCTACGAAGCAGACCGAAACCTCGTTTCTCGTTCTTTCAGTCTACTCAGTAGTGATTGAGGAATTGACAACATCGAATTTAGTTTAAGGAGACCTAGTATGAAGGTTTTGCCTTTATTTCGACGTTTGTTCTTTAGCGCTTATCCCAAAGCTTCACCGTCGTTTTTGCTTTTTGCCTTTTGGTTAATCACGGCGCTGTGCTTTATCGGTTTACGAGTTTATGTGGTCGCTGAGAATTCGTCCTCCTCTTTTCATCCTAGCACTTTTACTTCGCCAGAATTTTCAAATAAAAGCGGCGATGTTCATTCTTGAGGGTATTTTTTGAACGGGTTTTCTCTCTAAATACCTCTTTTCAGGAAAGGATCTGTTATGTCTTTTGTACGATCGTTGAATCATTATGTTTCGAGTTTGCCTGTTGCGAATCTGCGCTTTGCGCGATTAATCTGTCGTTTAATTCCAGCTGATTGTCCGTTTGAGCGGGATTTCAAAGTGTTTGGGCGGATCTGGTTTCATGTTCCGCCTCTGTGTAAATTGAATCCTTTGTACGATGGACTGGTTGCACTAAGGTTTCAGGCGCTGTCTTTTCTAGTGGATCGATCTAGTCCTGGCGCTCACTCATCTTATCGTGAGGGCGTGATGTGAAGAACCTACGTTCACCCCAAGCATCTTCTAGATCTGTGCTGCGTACAAATTTGCTTTTCTGCCTCAAGGCTGTAGGAGCGGTTTGGATTTTCACAGGAATTGCGTTCTGGGGTGGGCGTTGGGCGTTAGATCAAAATTTATTGCCTTCGGTCTCCAAAGCCATAATCGAAAAAAGGTGAAATGATGTCTGGTAAAAAACGTCTGGCTGACCCAGTTCAAGATGATTGCGCTCTGCTTGGGCGTTGGAGGCGGATCGATGCCGCACGCCTATAAAACCGAGGAAGAACTTCGACGCGCGATCGAAAAACGTCTTCGAGCTTGGCAAATTCCGTATGAGCGTGAAGTTAATGTTGGGGTCGGCAATCTCCGCGCTGATATTGTGACCTCTGATACAGTTATTGAAATTAAACGGGTTTTAACACGTTCTGAAATTTACCAGGCAAAGGGACAGGGATTAAGTTACTGCACGCATCTTAATCGTTCTCGGCTTGTGATCATTGGTCAAGCTCCGGTGCAGCAATCTGCTTATATTCAGTCGCTGAATATTCGTTCTGCGGTGACTGAACCGCACGTTCAAATTGTTTTTCTAGATCGTGAGCCTTGGAAACTCAACCCCAGCCGACGTGATATTAATCGTCTGCGTCGAGCGTCGAGTCCGGGAAACGTTCGCCGAACGAGCAGCTTGACGCAGACGCGGGCTGTTCTCGCTCTGGTTGGTTTGATTGCACTTATTTTCGTGGCTTTCAACTTGGACTGGATCTATGACGTTGGGTTTCCGCGTTTTATTCAGTGGCTACATTTCATCACTGAAAAATGACTTAATTCTGCGATTGCTAGAAGGGCGAAGTCTTTAATCGCAAGTAGTCATGGTTTATCTCGTTGGTTAGGAAGAGACTAAAATGATGCTCATTGTTGCTGTGATTGCTTTTCTTGCTTCGTTCTTGATGTTCTGTCTGGAGTTTCTAATTGCCAAGATGATGCTTCCAGTTCTGGGTGGAACGCCATCTGTCTGGACGACTTCAGTCGTTTTTTTCCAGATGATGCTATTGCTAGGATATTTTATTGTTCATCGCGTTTCCCATCTTCCGGTTCGTTGGGCTGTGGGGATTCAACTGGGCTTGATGGCCCTTGGACTTGTGCAGCTACCGATTGCTTTAAAGCGGCTTGATTTGCCGGTTCCAAATGCAGTGCAAGTTTGGTTGATTCTTTTGCTGTCGATCGGCTCGGTCTTTTTGGCAATTAGCGTTGTTTCTCCAACGATTCAGCAATGGATCTCTCGTATGCCCGGACGCAATCCGTATAATCTTTACGCGATCGGCAACTTTGGTAGTTTTGCTGGACTGTTTTTGTATCCGACTGTTCTGCAAACTCAGTTAACGTTGACTCACCAATGCTTGCTGGTCAGTGGGCTGTATGTGGTTCTGGTTGTTTTGATGACTTTCTCGGCTTGGTCTGTGCTTTCTCGCTCGGTTCATGCTGTTGACCAGATTGAAACTAAACTATCAGATCCAGTTCCTTCTTGGAAGATTCGACTACAGTGGACGCTTTTGTCTGCTTTTCCGTCGTCTTTGATGCTGTCGGTCACGACGGTAATCACCTCTGATATTTCTAACACTCCGCTGCTCTGGTCTATTCCCTTGGGACTGTATTTATTGACGTTTGCCATTGTTTTTAGCCAATCCAAGCCGGGTACACCTCCTTATCGAGATTTACGGTGGTTGGGAAGCGGGGTCATTGTCTTGATTCTGAGTTTCTCGGTTTGGGCGACTGGAAACAGCCAGATGACCGCACATTTAGTGGGATTAGTATTTCTTACCTTTTTGCTGCATCAACAACTCTATGAGTCTCGACCTGTACTTTCCTATCTCACGGAGTTTTATTTTTACATTGCTCTGGGGGGACTTTTGGGAGGAATCTTTAATACTGTTCTGTCACCGCTTTTGTTCAAGCAAGGCGTTTCTGAGTACCCACTAAGTTTGTTTTTGAGTCTCTTACTGTTGATTCAGTTCTTGCCGAGCCGGGTTTGGTACTTGCGATACAGTCGATCAGTTCTCGGAGTTGCGATCGCGCTTGTGCTGGGATTTGGGTTCGTTCAGTCTCCGCAAATGATTGCGTCGTATCGCAATTTTTTTGGCATTTATAAAATTATTCGCATGGATACGCGAAAGGTTATCGTTCACAATACAACCTTGCACGGTGCTCAACCGCTCAACGCCGTTACGCCGATCACCTACTATTCTTCGGCTTCTGGTCTAGGAGAAGTCTTTGATCGCTTAAATCAAACCTCACAAATTAATCGAGTTGGTGTTGTCGGGTTAGGTGCTGGCAGCGTTTTTGCTTATTCTCAACCGCATCAACTTTGGCAATTTATTGAAATTGATCCGCTTGTTCTCAAAATTGCTAAAACTTATTTTGATTATCTTGCAAAAGGATCCGCCTCGTACAATGTCACTATTGGCGATGGGCGAACTCAGTTTGCTCAAATGCCGAGTGATTTGGATTTACTTGTGTTGGACGCATTTTCTTCCGACATGGTTCCCTCTCACTTGCTGACGTATGAGGCACTGCAGATTTACTTAAGCAAAATGAAGCCGACGGGTGTGCTTTTGTTCAATTTAAGTAACCGCTATCTTGATTTAGTAGATGTTGTAGGTAACGTCGCGTCTCGGCTTGGACTCGAATCGTTTGTGAAACAGCATGAGCCGACGATCGAGCAAGACCGCGCGGGAATTACGGCTTCGATTTGGGTTGCGGTGCTTAATTCTAGTCGAACTGAGCCTGCACTGCTGCAAATGCTTCGCCAACAGTGGCAAGCCGTGACCCCTACAAACCGTCGAATTTGGACTGATGATTATTCTAATCTACTTCCCCAGTTCAAGGGTTGGAGGCGGTGAAGTTAAGTCTACTTGGTTTAAGAATTTTCGGGTTACCTCGATGTCTGCAGCAGCTTTTTCGACAGACTTTGCTTGAAACAGGTCTTGTTCGTATTGTTTCAGTAGCGCTTCTAAGTTTTCTAGCTTGCTGTGCGCTTTAAGAATTGCTAACTCTGTGAAACAACCGTGTAGCCAAGAGAGTCCAAACCGGGTTAATCCAGATGCCAATCGATGAATTTCTGCGTCTCCATAATGGTAGACACAGGACGAGTAGCCGCTTGATGTGCATTCCTTGCTGCTGTGAATCGCAGACCCACCACCGTAAAAGCTAGAGTGGCAAACCGAGCACTTCCAGTAACCATGCTGATTTGGATAATCTGGGACATATTGAATTTTTGGGGCGATTGTTTTTTCAGTTGGGGTCATGATTAAAGCTGTGAAATATTTTTCTACTGTGTTCTAACGAGAAAGCGATCTCCCTGGGCAACTAGATTAGAAACTACAAAGATCGAATCCCCACTCCAGTGGTCGGGCTGCGTGATTTGTGCAGCGAAACGGTTCTAGCTTGTCTTTGATGCGTCCAAGACTGATCATTGTTCCACTTTGATTTTGCCCGATTGTCACAAGTCCAACCCGCTCACATTGATTCAGAGCTGTTGCTGTTTTCAGATAAATGTCTTTAGTTTTAGGCATTTGACTAACAGAAAAAGCAACGCGCAAGGGAGCGTTTTGAGGAACGTTTTTATAGCCTTGAATTGGCAAGATTTTAACTTGAGAGACCTTGATTCCATTTCTTGCGAGAACGGTTCTCGCCTGTTGTAGTGCCGGTTGACAACTTTGAGGCAGTGCCCCTTGAGGTGCCGCCTCGACCGAACGTCCGCTTAAAACTGTAAGCCAAAGCATAAATGATGCGGCAATGACTGCATGAGCCGCTTGGTTAAGCGATGCTTTGCGCCTAGGCAGTCTAGATCTATTCCAAGATTTAAAGGTCATAGTAAGGGGATAGAAGGATTTTTCCATCCTAGCGATTTCTGCGGATTTGGCTGTTTCTATCCCCTTTTATTGCTTAACTTACAATTTTACTGATTTCGTATCCTAGCTGACTCATGGTTTGCTGCCGTGTTCTTTCTGCTGCAAAATCGGCTGCAGCACGAGCCGATTCTGCCAAAATTGTCGCGGTTGTCGGACCGAGCTTTAGTGCACCACCAAGATAGCTGAGGCTTTTACAAAAGGTGTCGTTGAGATGGCTTGCAGCAAGCCATTTCACCTGATCATGATGACCTGCCTGAAATGCACTCAGGGTTTTTTGGTGTAGATCTGACTCGGGATTTCCTAAAATCTCCAAAATCGCGTTGACGGTTGGATTGATTTTGTCTAGGGTCAGTTCTGGCTTGGTTTCAGTTGCTGGCATAAATCTCTCCTATATCCAGTTGGCGAAGTCGTTGGCATCGACTTGGGATTGATATTTTTTGTCCCAGTTTGTTGCCAAATGTTCTTTGACGATTCGGGATACAAATCTGACGGCGCTGTCGCCGTCGTAATGAATCCCAACTTTTAATAGTGCCAGGTTTTGCCTAGCAAGCCAAACGTAGTTGATTGGCTTTCGAATGGCATCGGGGTCAATTTGAATGCCTCTAAGCGGATTTTCTTCGTCTGGTTTTGGCATTTTTTCGTCTAGATACTTGGGTAGGTCATCGATTCTCTTCGCCACGACGGTTTCGCCCCATTCTCGGAAACTAATCCCTCGCGCCTTTGCATCGAGTCGAGCTAGATTTAAGTAGTAATCTCGGTTGCGCGATATCCACCCCCTAATATATTGAGTGATTAGTGTTTTTTCAGAGTCTCCGGTGCAAACCCTGAATTTGTCGATTCGTTCCATGTCCTGAGTGGATACGTAGTAGTAGTTCAGCAGATATTTCTCGGCGGTTGTGATAATGTTTGACGATTGACTCATCGTTTAGGTTTAAGCTAGGTCAAATAGAGTTGTACACCATATACTTATTTTTGTAGCATCTTCTACCTCAACTTATAGCATTATTTACTTATGGAATATGTAAAATCTGCGAGAATTTGTGTTAAACCTTAGAAATAAGGCTGATTGGAGGCAGAGATATGGGCCAGATTTGGGGTGTCCAAGGATCCACCGTGTTTCGTCAACTCACGTTTTATTTGCCGGATCGTCTTCCTATTCCTCGGTTTACTTTGGGATCCCGCGTGATCTGTTGTGATCTGAATTCCGACGACGAGTCTACTCCGATGCTGGGTATGGTCGTTGGCATGGGCTATTACACGCAAAAAACGGTTCGCTTGTATGGGGGGAAGGAGTCGTTTTGGGAATATGTGGTGGAATTAGACCAGCCTTTAGGGGAGGTGCACGGTCAGCTTTGCTATGAGCATATTGCGCGGGAAGAGACGCTACGACCAGATGCTTCCGCTTCAATTCCGAGCGTTTCTAAGCGCTTTTTGGGATTTACGACTCGGATTGCAGTTTTGTTGCATCGATTCCGCAGCTTTTTTGCGATCGCTAATGCTTCAATTCGATCCTGAGGACATTCCTTGCTTATTGAACAAAGCAAACGAAATTCCTGCAAGGACCGCTTGAGCCAGAATGCTGGTTGTTGGGCTAGAACTGTTCTGGTTGGTCCTAGAGAGAACTGTCGGACTTTGGGCACGGGGTGTAAGGCTCGATTCTGGACGGTTCGCTTCAATCGGCTGAATGTTCGTTCCTTTACGGCGACCGGTTGCAGTCAATAGCTGTTCGACCACCAAATTCGTGCGATGAGGGAGTTGAATTTGTGTTATTTGGGTTTGGGGGGGCGCAGTTGCGGCGAGTTCTAGTAGCGGACCGGCATCGACGGCAAGCCAACCGCCCTCGGTGAATTCTTGCAGTTCAAAATGGAGATGGGGTCCGGTTGAGTTCCCGGTACTGCCGACTGATCCGATGACTTCGCCTTGGTTGACTGACATTCCTGGTTGGACAAAAACCTCAGATAAATGTCCGTATAGGGTTTGATATTGCCCATTCTTGTTTAACAGAATTACTGTGATTCCGTATCCGTCTAGAGCGTCAGCAAAGACGACTTGCCCAGAGAAAGCAGCAAGTACAGGAGTTCCAATCGGTGCAGCTAAGTCTGTTCCTGAATGAAATCTTACATCATTGCTGATTGGATGCACGCGCCAGCCGAACGGAGATGAAATGTTGCTTGCAACAGCGAGCGGAAACAGGAGTTGGACATCTCCATTGCCTGGATACGCGCTGGGTTGTGCAGTTGAAAAGATCGGATAGCGATTCCACGTTTCTTGCAGCGGTGTCTCTGTGCTAACTGACGATCTGGATATGGCGAGCGGTTTTGAAGCGATTCGCGGCGTTCGAGTGGGTGGTTGACTCGATGTCTGTTGATTGACTTTGCTCGGTGTTTTGTGGGGCGGCGCAGACTCGCTCACGCGTAGCATCGCAAGAAATAAGTCTTCAAGCTTCTGTGCAGATTGAGCATCGGCTCTTGCTTCGTGAATTGAAGATATTGACTCTGGGTGGGTGGGAGTTTGAGGCAGGATGGTGGATTTATCAGAAGGGTGTGTGATTTCTTCTAAAGGCTCAAGCACCTCAGCTCTTTGCAAAGACAGCGAGTTTAGTGCTCCGGTCGCTTCGCTTTGCGAAGCGCTGATTGCGGATGAATCGATCGAGATCGGCGAAGGTGCTACCTCAACAGATTCTGGTATCGATTGCGAAGAGACGGATTGCTTCGGTTGCCCTGAGGTTGTGGCTTCTAACAACTGAGACCTACGTGTAGGGAGCGTTTCGTTGACGGTAGAAGGCAGAATCAGTAGTTGTTTTGCTGCTGGTTTTGGAGGCAAATCTGTTCTGATGACGGGAGGTTGATTCGAGATCGCGGATGCGTCCATTTGAATAGATCGCACTGTTGCTGTGGGTGTGCCCCCTTTCGCATTCTGAATTAGCGGTGCTTTGGGAGTGAATTCGATTGTCGAATGGGGTTCAGAGGAGTTACAGATGAAAATGACCCTAGAGTCTTCCTTTTTTACGGCTTGAGAACACTGAGAAAGGGGGTCGAGTAAGGATGTTTCGCTTGGCTCAACGATCGATTCGGTGATTGTTTCGGGGGGTGATGGCGAAAGAACCATTTCATTTGCTTGAGCACCCAGCGTTTGAGTTAGGGTCAGTGTTGCTCCCAATCCTGCTGTTATGATTTTGCGAGGGGTTTGCATATTGATGAATACAGATTAATGGCCCTGGCTTGAGTACCAGAGGCTAAAGTCGAGTGCGTTTGTGAGAAGGTGTTGGAAGACGAATTTTTTCTACCGAGCACACCTGGTGCAAAACCGTCTTGTCCTTGACTTTGTTTTAGCATATGGCTTGTTAAATCGAAATATTCTTGCAAAATGCTTGTGAACGTTGTACTTTACAACCGGTTTAACTTCTGTAGGAGTTAGATTTGAGGGAACCTGCTTGATCAATCAGCACAAAGTTGGTGAACTTTGCTCGGTGTCTTCATTTTTCGAGACACCGTCATGATTTGTTGGGATGATCCGGCTCTCTGCAAGATTCTCTTTTCTGCATTGAGGCATCCAGAGCTTGGATTAGCTTTTGAAGATTAACTTTTCCTTTTTGCACAATTAGCTGAGGATGCTCTCTGATAAACCGACTTAATCTTTGTCCCCAAACTTCTGTAAAGTTTTCATACAGAATGCTAGCATGAGTGTCTACAGTTTTCAGGATTCGACTGAGCGCTTCTTCGCTATCTTCGAGAGACTTTGATCCTTGGCGAATATGGTCAAACTGTACTCGGTTTGACTTCTTGAGAAGTTTGTGAGCTGTTTTTTGGCAGCGATTTCTCCATACCAACTGAATAACTGCATAAAATTTCACCCAAGCTAGAAACCCGTCGATCTCAGCTTTTTGAAAAGCATTCAAGATATGATTACTGAGTTCATCGGCGGATAGCTGTTTTAGATCTGGATCAATTTTGACTTGAGAAATCTGATAAGGACTGGCGATAAAGAGTTCAGAACGCTGAATGAAATCATAACCGGGCAATGTTAATTCAACGGTGATGCCGTCGTAGTTTTTTGTAAAACTTTTTGCTGAAGGATCTGTTTCGATCGCGTTAACGAGAATGGCGTTAAAGGCTTCAGAGTTCAGCGATAGCTGAATTCTGAGCATAATTTCGTCGCGTTCGGTTTCCAGTGCTGCTAGCGCTTCTCGATTTGAAAGCAGAGAGGTCGCCGGATATTCCTCTGTCTCTTTTAGAGGCTGGGAATCAGCCAAATTTTCGGAAGTTTTGGACTCAGCAAGCTTTTTTTTCTTTGCCATTTTTTAACAACAGCCTTCTTTTAGTCTTCTGCAAAACTGTGCTTGAGGTCGGGTAGGCGATGTAGCCTCCTTACCCGACCGTTCTATTTAAACCGTTGCGCCTGGAGTTTCTTCTACTGTTTCAGGAACACAGCAAACGCTGCTGCTCTCCCCGAGGACGATCGCAGACCAGCCGTGTTTTTCCATTATTTCCGCGACTTGCCACTTTAGTCGTGTGACTTGTTCGGGGTTGCTGTGGTTCGAGGCTATTTGAAGTTCTGCCTCTGATCCATGCCTTAAAAGATGCGATTTAATTCCTTCTTGCCGCAACAATCTGTATAAATCTGCTTCTAATTCTCCACCACTTTTAATACAGGAGAGTGGCCCGTTAACGTGGTTGTTTGTCCGAACACAGATGCTGAATCCGTAATTTTTAACACTCCAGATCTGGGCATAATCTCCACTTTCGATAGCGACTGCTAATGGATCAATTAGATCTCGCGCGTGTAGCAGCAGTGCTTCTAGGGTTTCTAATGTAGAGATTGCTTGACCGAGTGAGTTGGGATCAGGTTGAATATTGGGTTCTAGTACTGCTGCGGACTCGAAAGCTGTATGAATTGCGTTTCGAAATCGCTGCGATTGTTCGAGTAAGGAATTGAATTGACGTTGAGCGAGAATTGCCTTTGACCGTTTGGAAATAGCAGTGGGGTTCATAGTGATATAAGGTGAAGCAGGCAAACTGCCTGCTTCCTAAGGTGTGCTAAATGAGCGAGAAACCAATATCTTTAACGAGGTAGCGCCGTGCTTGAGTCGAGGCTGGAATCACTTCTAGTACGTCACCGACACTGGTCGACCGATGTTCACAGATTCCGGCAAGTCGAAGTTCGGCAGGAAGGACTTTTGGGTCGAACGATTCAGCACGGACGTTAGGATGGTCGCTCCAACTGAGGTTAATCTGGTCACTCGAGTTGAAGCGATGGGGTGAATTGGTCACTTCAAAAGCGTAGCTCAAAGGGTCTTTGCTGTCTGGAACAAAAACTGTGGCTGCTAGATAGAGATTGGCATTGTAGTCAGGATCACCTGTTTCTCGAAAGTGTCCATTACGATTGTGAAAAACGCGTACGATTGTCTGCGTTGGTACCGAGCCATGAATGGTATAAACCCTAGCACTTTGATTACCGACACAAACCGTATCTGCTTTCGGAGTCAAAATTTGAGCAGCAATTAGTTCTTGAAGATATTGGCTGGAGCGGGAATCTTCCTCTAGTGGACACAAACACTCATTTGGATAGAGCGAAACGCGATCGAGATCAACGGTAAGCGTTGTGATTTCATTTGTCTTCAGTCGATCAAGAATCAAGACGCAGGTATTTCCGGATGGGTATCGCCGAAATTCCAGGTGATAATTGAGATTGGCAAAAGCTTCCATAGGCTGTTCATATTCGTCAGGTTGCAGCCACAGTCGTGGCATCTAGTTGCAAATTTGGGGGGCGATCGACTAAGAAAAATTTGGGCAATTGAGAAGAATCTACGAAACGACTGCTCTTTTCCATCGGCGATTTAATGATGTGGCTTTCTTAGATTCTCATTATATGGGTTTATCTGAAGGCTTTAGATTTAAACGACAGAACGATGTCCGTTTAGCTAAAGCGCGAATAGAGCGGCAATTGCTAGTATGTGAATCTGTCTGCGGTTAGATGTAGTCTTGGTTCCTCTACTTTTAATTTAAGGGTGAATCTTCTTCTTTAATTCGCCTCACTGCCTTCCTAATGATTCCGTCAGTTTTGTGGGATTTTGCGTTAATGCAATTGCCGTATGGGTCGGAGCAGAATGTGAGTGGGCTGAATGACCAACGCTAAGAGTGAAAGTATCGTTTATTCCAGATATACCAGAAGGATTGTTGGAGTTCATTTATGGTTCAAAGTCGGGGTATACGGCAGACCCAAGTGCGATCTTGGTTGACGGTGGGGGGTCCTTTAGCCGTAGGTGTAGCCTTTTCTCCAGTTGCCCGTTTAGCTTACAATCAGTCATTCCAAGTTCTACCGACTGATTCTGACGCTCGTAATGGGTCTCAATCTGCGTCGGTAACGAATTCCGCTGATTTTGAAATTGTGAACGAAAATCCCCATCGCTCAAGCGATCAAGTCTCGGTTCCATCCGATCCAGCATCTGATGTTGATTCATCCAAAGCAGACGCAATTTCGCCCGATATTGATCAGCTGTTTCAGAAAGCCCAGATATTAAGACAAGGGTCATGGTTTCGAGGAGCGTATGGGTTGCTTCAGCAGGTTCCACAGAATCATCCTCGTTATGCAGAAGCACAACGTTTGATGAAAGATTGCGCTTCTCAAATTTTAGATCGAGCAAATGATAAATACCTTCAAGGAGATATCGCTACGGCTGTTCAATATCTAGAGGCAATTCCCGAAGGAACTCAGGCGGCATCAGTTGCAAAGGCAAATCTGCCAACTTGGAAACGACAAGCTGCTGTTCTTTCCAGTGCAAGCCAGATGATGCAGCGAGAGCAGTGGGAAGACGCGGTTTCAACCCTCCAGCGGTTTCAGGATGTGCCATTTTATCCCAGTCCTAAAATTCAGCATCAGTTAAATCTTGCCCATGAAAAAATGACGCACAGTGTAGATCACTCCAATTCAATGTAAATCGCTCGATGACTGTTGTGGAGAGAAACTGATGAATCGTCCACGTCGCTGGATTCGCTGGGGCACTTTGACGTTGGTGACCGTGATTTGTTGTTTAGGGTTAAGTGTTACCAGTTGTTCGCTATCGGCTCCACGAACAACTGCTGAATATCCCAGCACGGACATCGAGGCGGTTGAGTATTTCACTCAGCTTGGACTGCTTCAAGGGGAGTTGCAGGTTGTCAAAGAGTTGACGCAGCTTGGTCATCTCGATCGCCTTGCTGATCATTTAGGTGTGACTGTGAATCAACCCTATGCCACCTTAAATCGTCGGGTTGATTGGCAGCCTGATTATCTTATCAGCTTGTTCAATTTGCGTGATTTGATTTCAGTAAAATCATTTGCACGTAAAGAGTTACTTTTAGAACAGCAACAGCGTGTGGTTGACTCTCTCAATGCTGCCAGCATTTCTTCTGCAGTGCGACGCTGGCAGTCTGTCCCGCTGACGCTGCGGGCTACCGAGCAGCATTTGCTTCAGTTTGGACGATTGTACAAAGAGTCGATTGCAAATCAGGTAATTGTCAATCAAACGAAGTATGAAAGCGCCCGAGGGTTGATCGCTTTCTTAAAGGACAACGTTTTTCAGTCGATTAAAGCAGATTTATCTCGAATCAATCCTGTCCTGGTTGGTCGAATGGACTCATCGCTTACAAGTTTAGCCTCGGCGGTTCCGACAGCGGTTTTATCTGGGACTTCGGTTTCAGATGTGGGAGCAATTGATCGAGCTGTGGCAGATTTCGTTGAAGCTAGCCAGCGATTGATTGGCGTTACGTGATGTTGTGTACTAAGTAGAGTGGATGAATATACATTCTCAGTCGATTTCTCCAGATTATCCGTCACTGAACGGGTCACACTCGACGCAATCTGACGACGCTCGATCGCGTTGGATTGAGGCGTGGCTGAATATGCTCGTTTTGCTAACGATCTCGGTTCTGGTTCTGGCACTGCCTTTTAGCAACTTGATTCATCCATCGCCGTGGCAGAGATCGTTAGGATTTTGGCATAGTTTGTTTGCTTCGATCTCTACGATGGTTTTTCTATACATGGGGTCTTTTGCGTTTTCCCTGTTGTCGGGTACGATTGTGATCCGGCGTGCTCGATGGGTTAGCTGTATTTCGACTTTTGTTTCGATGCTAGCTTTGCTGTCTGGACTGCTGGCGTTTGCTCGATATCGTGCTCCAGTTCAAGATGCGGCTGGTGTGTATATTCAGGTTGTCTCCCCGTTGATGCAAGTGGGGATGGTTTGGCATTTGTTGACAACGCTGTCTTTGTTTGGACTGTCGATTTCTTGCTTCTACTGTTTGTTTTTATACGGTGCGAAGCTGCTTCAGCCTCAAACTCCGTTTTTACAGATTCGCTGGTCGGTTAGCCTTTGTTTTGGCTGGATTTTGCTGCTCGGAGTCAGCAATTTTTTGGTTGGGTTAATGCTTGCAAGAGTTCACACACTTTAAGCTATGAAGCACAAAACATCGCCGCGACAATGGTTCGTTCAATGGCTTACCTATCGATTTAATCCAGATCTTCAGGAAATACCAGACTCTTATAATCCGGCTGTTGGAGTGATTACGGCAGCTGGAGTCAGTGCCGTAACGGTTGCCATTCTCTATCAATTAACGATCGTCAATGCTTTTGGCGTATTTCAGCCGTTGATGCAGATGATTGGCTCGATTCTCGTTCCTGGAAGTCAGGGGATTACTCCTGCCTCTGGCTATCTGGGTGAAATCGCTGGAATCTTCTCGAGTTATTTCTTAGTATTTGTGTTGTGGTGGGTTGCTGGCTTTCGCTTACCGTTTGTGACTCTTGATCGCTTACCGCTGTTCGTTGCCGTTGTTTATGCTGCTCATGCTGTTTTAGCTTGGCAACTATTTTTTCCCTGGTTGCCGCTTAAGTAATGTTATTGTTGATTTGATTATGGAATCTCGTTCTACTCTAGATAGTCTTGAATCAGAAACCCAGATATTGCTGAAACATCTGAATGCTCGGCGCGAGGAGGTACAGCAGGGACACCAACTGTATCGCTTGCAGTATATGCAGCGGGAGCTTCAAGCGGCGGCAAACTCAATTCGGAACGTGCTTTCAGACGATGATCCGATTTGGATCGAGCTTCGTACCAAGCAGCAAGAAATTGAGCGTCAGATGGAAGAAATGGCGGTGGCAGCGCCAATTTCTGCGATTAGCTTTGCTATGGACTCACTGTCTAGAAACGAAAGCGAGGATGATCTGTCGGATGACTTGCTAGATCCTCCTGAACATTTGCCGGTTGTGCAGTCTGATCTTGAACCTCAAGTCGTGCCATCTGTTTATTCATTCAGCTTGTTTCGCATGGGTAAGCTTCCGTTCCAGCTTGCTTTAGTTGTTGTTGTTACGCTCTTTTTAACCTTGATTGTTGGGTCGTTGCGCGTCTCACAAATGCAACGGCTGGGACCCAATGGACCGTTTATTTCAAATCCTACTTCGCAGTGAGATGTTTGGGGTGCTGATCTTTTAGGGTGACTATTTTGATTTTTGCTAACGTTTTAATACTTAGGTTTTATTGGGCTTTTGTGGATTAGATAACCCATGCATAAAGAACTTTCTGAGCCAACTGAAACAGCCTCTGGTTCTAACTCAGCGTTGCCTGATTCTTCGTCGAGAACTTCTGCGTCTGTTTCGCTGTATCGCTTTTCTCGGATGGTTTCTTCTCCGGGTGCTCGTACTTCTGAGTCGCCCCAGTCCGTTGTGTCGTCACCGTCGGGATCATCTCAGCTTCCGAGGTCTTATCGATTTGGAAGAACTCAAGCCGTATCGACCCCACTCTCCGAGGGTCAATATAGCTATTCAACCTCAACCGAAGCGCTACCGCTGGTTACACCAGAACCGACTAGCAATTCTCCAACGCAAGCTCGTCTAGTTGAACGTCCAACAAAATACCGCTTTTCTTTGCCTTCTCGAGAAGCTGTCTTGACTGCGATTGATTTTTCTAACGAAAAACCGAATGCTCTACAAGCGAAATCTCTGCCGAATGGCATATTACTTTTTTTAATTTTAGTTTCCCCGTTTGTTCTTCTGCTTGCGCTTTCTAGTTTGGCGTTGGTTAATCGTCCAAACTCAGCAACAGAACCAACGACGAATGCGCCAACTAGTGTTTCCCAAGGGACTCAGTTTGATTATGCACCACTTTATGCACGTGCAGAAGAACTGGTGAATCGCGGTGAACTAAAGCTAGCGTTGCAGCTTTTAGCAAATGTTCCTGATGCGTCGGCTCAACGCGATCGTATTTCTGCTGAAATGGTGCGTCGGGCACAAAATGTCTATCCAAACAATTTAGAACTAGCGGTTCATATCGTCTCTAGTGTTCCTGCTGGTACTGCTGGATCTGAAGAGGCAAAGCGTTTTTCGTCAGAATGGGGTGCTCAGCTAACGTGGATGCGAACTGCAGACTATGCAGTGAAACAGCAGCAGTGGGAAGAAGCGTTTCAGAATTTAGAGAATTTGCAATCGACTCCCGTTGCGCAGACGGAGTGGTACAAGCGCGTTGATCAGCAGGCTCGTCAGCAAAATCGCCCTTTTTCGACCAACTAACGTTCTGTCTGATTACTTCTATTTTCACTTGAGGTTTGCAGTTGCGGAAAGGTGATGACGCGAGGAACTGCATTCATTACTTTCGCTTTCAGAGCGATAATATTGGGATCAGTCGTGCAGTCCTGTAGCGGGATGAGAAAGCTATCAACTCGCGTTTGTTGATGGTTAGGCGGGATGAGCGGAGTTAAAACGATAACGATCATCTCGTGGTTTGGATTGTACGTTGTGAGCACTGGAGCAACCGCATTCCAGCGTGGAGCCTCTAAGATTTGTTCGATCATAAAGCTTGCTATGTAAGGAAGAAGATGTCCAAAACATTGGAGAGGGTCCACAATTACAGCTCCTCTTCCAAGATCTGAGTATCCCCGACGTGCAATTGCGCTTAGTACGGCAAGATCTACGAAGGGATCCAAATGCTGTGTGGTTCGATGCCAGTGTTCTAAAGGAGTCATTGTGTTCATTGAGTGATGAGTTTAGACCCTGGTGGGTTAAGGTAGATTTTTCGACGTTAAAACTCAGACCTTTCAGGAGATGTGTGATTGAATTTGTCTGTAGATTGTACTTAGAACCTGTTATAAGCAAGGCAAAGATTATGAGTTTTGTGAATTACATTTTATTGATCCGTTACTTGTGAGAAATTAAACAAGTTTTAGCAACAATTTATCAATAGACTCTATCAAGTACTGAATCACTTCTGCTCGCGCTTCAACAAGAATCTGTTCTTGAAAGAGTCCTCTTTGCTTTATTTCATCTTCAAGCACAGCTCTTTGTGAAACTAGAAAATCTTTTAATTGTTCGAGTTCGCAATGAGAAAAATCAACGAACTCGATATCGTCAGGCATCGAATTTGCTAAAGTAATACTTCCTCTTCCAACTTGTTCAATTAATTCTGATCGAGATAATCCTTTTGTCCTTGCCAACTGGTCTAGTCCTTTTACGGCAGATGGAGTTAGAGATACGGTCATAATTTTTTTTGGTGACTCATATCGTATAGGTCGTCCTCCTTGAGTATTTCTAGCTTTTCGCAGGGTCATGGTGCTTGCAGAGTTTTTTGTGCAATGGTAGCTTGTGTGAGTAGGTCTGGACTGTTTATTTGAATGATAACGCTGGCTTTCTGATTAAGTGGTTTAATTGTGAGATCCTTGAAATGAATTTAGATCAGCTAACGCTTCAACAATGTTGTGATCTTCCTTTGTTATATCGCCACATTTTACCTGAGCCTCTAATCTCTTCGCGCCAATATCGAGCGATGCAACAGTTTTTGTTGGATAAGCTTAACAATGGAGGGGTTGGGATTGTTTCTGGAGATAGTTTTATTGGAAAAACAGTTGCGGCTATCGATTTTGTTCGTAAACTATCTCCAGTTCAATTCTTTCTTGAGGGAAATGCTCCTGCTTTCTATTTTTATATGCTCACTGGATCAACTTATAAAAGTTGCTTAATTCAGATTATACAGGCGTACGCTCCTTGGTCTAAAGATGTCAAAAAAACTCCAAAATCCCTTTACTCGAAAACCATTGATTTTCTCGAATTCTGGGCACGCGATCTAATGAAAGCGGCTGGAACCAAAATGTTTTTGATTGATGAACCTAGTCATATATCTGAGCGCCATCTCACAAAATTTTTGGATTTTTTAATGCAGCAAGTAGGAGTAAATTCAATCGTTTTGATCGGGTTTACTCACATCATGGAACATTTAATTAAGCGTCCTCCTTACCGACAATTTCAGCATTGTTTTGTGTATGAGGATATGGAGCTGTCTGACGCAGTTGAGTTCGCGTTAGATTATTTTAGAGGAACGCAATTCGCACTGTTTGATTGGGCTTCTCCTGTTGCACAGCTTGCTTTGGCAAGCGCTGAAGGGTCTGCGGGACTACTGACTCGTTTATTGTTTCAAGCAAGTCATCGATACAATTCAGAAACTTCAAAGTTTGAGGCGATTGCTTTTAGTGAGTTTGAGGAATCTTTAGAGAAAAAAGCCTATGAACTGCGAGAACGGCGTCTTCCATTTTCTTCTAAATTAGTCACCTCTGTTCTGGTCCAGGAAGCCGGGACATTTGAGGGTGCGTTGGTGTTAGCAGTTCTTCGCAATTTGGAATATGAGTCGATTGTTAAAGTTGGAAGCTTACCTATGGACGACGAAGAGAAATGGTTGATTGGGAGGTTGGCGCTTCAAGCGCTTCAGGGTGAAGCAATCGACGACTATCAACGTCTGCCTGGGCAGTTTTTGGGCATGACGGCTAAACGGATTGCTTTGTCTGTCGGATGGGTTCGGGAAGGAAAATACACAAAATCTGGCTTTGGGGTTCCTGATACAGCCAAAGTGCAGCGCGTTTTGAACCATCTGGTGACTAGAGGGCTAGTTGTTACGAGACCAGGAGAAACCCCGATGAAGTATATGACTTCTTTTGTTGGAAGTTCACTTCAAAAGCAAATTGCCGAACGGATGCTGGGTTTAGATGAGGTTTAGCTTTTGCTACACAGAAGCTCCTTGTTTTATGAAGTTGCCAATCGAATTCTCAAATAATATCGGAGTATTTTTTCAGGATAATTTGCTGTTGTTGTGTCATTCTTAGATAGTTTTTTGTGTATCTGTTGTCGAATTTTACGGCAGGTTTGGCATGGTGACAAGGCAAGATTTATATCGAAACGCACTTCAACTTTTCTTACCAGAGTTTCGGGTTGTGATGAGTCTGGATACCGAGATTCCTTGGAGCGCCAAGGTCTCAGTATTCCAGGGAACTCGGTTAATGCTGGTCGTTTGTCTACAGGGAGAGTCAATTGCTCTACCCCATCGGCGTTCGTGTGACTGGTATCTGCTGTGGGGACAGTATGCTTCTCAGCAAATCCGTGAAGCCATCTATCGCATCCGCATAGCACAGCCTCCGACTCCAATTTGGTATGGTCGGTATCTAAAAAACCGAAAGGCAAAGCGGCGGCGCAAAGGTAAATCCCATTCAGGTGCAACTCAACTCACTTTGTTTTAGTCACGATCGCTTTGATCTTGGTGTTTCAGTGCCTCCTGAGGTTTGAGATGGTTGGGTCTTCGGTCAATGTATTCGATCGGAGCGAGAGTGGCTCGCTTGTTGTAGTTCTTTAAGTAGGGATTGAATGGAGTGGGAATCACAGTGGACCACTCTTCGTGTGGGTTCTCTTCAGAACCATAACAATAAGCGGTCAATGGAATATTATTTAACCAATGATCGAGTCTACCGCAGCGCGGACAAGGTCCTGCCGCAAGGTTTTGAGGAGATGGAAGCTTGAACTTAATAAATGGCTCTGGCATGAGGTTTAAGCTGTGTGTGTTTGCCAATGAGCAATCGTTTTGATTGCTGCGATAAATCCATCAATAGGGGTTGGGAGACGCAGTTCAGTGGTCTGATTCGAGTCGATTTCAGGCTCCATTGCAACGCTGGTTCCATCCCGTAAGTAGATGCGGCGGTCATCGAGCAAACGATCGATGATTTCTGCTAGCGTGGGATTTGGCTTAAATCGACCAAATGGAGCGATTGGAGTTTCTGCTGCGACGAGTCCGCCGGACTCGGAGATTTTGCCGCTGATGACTCTTTGGAAGTAGTCGTCAAGTCCTTCTGGGGGTTGGTTTAATAAGTCAAGCTGGCTACAAGATTCTTTGCTACCGTATAGCCACGTGATCTCATCGTAAATATTACGAATTTTCAAGTGATTGTTCGGCGGCGTTCTCATGTCTCCTAGGTCTTGCTGCACAATGGGCTGATGTCGCTCGATTCTGTTTGTGTGCCGTTGTGCAGTAAGCGGGACGCGTTCTATCCAATTTTGTCGAGGACTAATGAGTTGCGTTATTATCCAAGCTGCTTGCTTTTGAGCCAATGATATAGGGCTGCAAGTGTTGAGAAAGCCAGTCCTCACGATGGTTTAAGATAAATGCTAGTGCGGATTGTTCTCCAGTAATCTGAGACCGTTCTTCAGATGTAATCATCGGGAGTTGGAGAGAGGGTTTTTCATCTTCCTCGTGCAGATTTGCCAAGATTGATAGCACGTTGCCCAAATCAGCCGTGAATAACTCTGGCTGTTTTCCGGCTTCTGTTAAGGCTCTGCTAATTAGTTCTAGATACGAGATAGCATCGCTATCTTCTAATTCATCGTCATAGTAAAAGCCGACTTGTTTTGTTCCAACAGCCAGGTAGGCATCTCCAGCATTGTCCCAAGC
Source organism: Leptolyngbya sp. AN10 (assembly GCF_050565645.1). NCBI lineage: Bacteria > Bacillati > Cyanobacteriota > Cyanophyceae > Leptolyngbyales > Leptolyngbyaceae > Leptolyngbya > Leptolyngbya sp. AN10. Next base: position 93,823 of record NZ_JBNXVP010000016.1, on the reverse strand, counting down.
TAGTAGAATTCTTATACTCACTAATGTTTCCTCTTTTTGCTGTGTCTAGTGGATTGATATAGTTTTACTCTTCTGATTTGTATCGAAGTAACGCAACCTAACAGTATTGATGATGTTACTTACCAAGCGATATCGTTTGCTAAAACTCTCTTGCCGGTGCTTTAGAATGAAAGTCTTCTAGTTCTCGTCCATCTCAGCCGTATCTAAAACGGTTTCACTAGGGAGTGGACACCAATGGGGAATCTGTTGTTGGTACTGATATCTATCTCCAATGCGTCGGAAACTGCCTTGAAAGTTAGGGCGATTATCGTAGGTTTTGTGACAGCGAAATACACCGTCTGGTAACCCTTTATCAGTTGACTCAAACGAGTACGGGCACTCGCCACAAGTGTTAAGGGTCAGGTTAATTTTTTTGCTCATCTGCAAAGTTCCTGTAGCTATGAAAGGATGTAGTGTTGTTACATTAATCTTTTGTGGAATCTTTGAATTCAATGATCTCCACCCCTGCATGTTTTGCTGTAATTTCACAAAACTCGCGATCGAGATACGTTCCGACGAGTGTGATTGTATTGCCTTCGATGATGATGCTCTCAACGTCTAGCACATCGGTGGATAGTTCTTTGAAGTAATCGATTTTATCTTCACTAGCGTGGAAAGTTGCGGTCTTCATAATTTTTCCTTTGCTTGTCAAAGTTGTTGAGTGATATGTAAACTTATTCTTTCCTACAGTGAGTCTTTCAAGGCTTAATCAGCGCTGTTTTTCCAGATTTTACACTTTATGAGAATGATTGTTCAGCCTTTTCGTCGGGTCGATCGGTTGTGCATTCGATTTGCGTGATCATGCAGGATGGATTGTACCCGCAAAACACTTTTTCTATGTGGTTTTCAAATGATTCTGGATCGAATGACCAGGTATTCGGTATAACAAATGTTCCTATGCTGACCAGCGTTTGATTATTGATTAGGGTGTCACGCTCATAGAAGAAGCGGTATGTTATTAATTCTATACATCCTGCTTGTGAAATTGCTTCGGCTACACATGAGCGACAGTACGCGGAAAGTTCTCGCTTCCAGTCTCTGTCCACATCGGTTCCAGAGAGGGTGACCACAATATTAATTAGCACTCATTCTCCTTAATTTAATTGGAAGAAGCGATTCCGCACCATTCTTTAGAAAATTACAGCAGACTAATTTGTTCTTTGAAGTAGTAACTTTGTTAGCTTGCAGCACAGATTCTTCCACATTGCTCCCAAAATTCAGTTAGTCTGTCCCACTCGTTGTTGACGTGCTTCATTTCCTCTTCATCTGGCTTGATCGCGCAGGTTCTTGGTACTTCATCAAAGTTGATGCCTCGCTTAATCTGGATATAACGCTCGTCTTTCCTGCCATAGCAATCTTGGGATGAGCTAATCTTTGCCCATTCTTCATAGGTTTGCGGATGATGTAAGTGATGAGCAGCGACAAAATCAACAATTTCTGTATGAGTGGGCAAGTTGAGGCGCTTCATCGCTTCTCCTAAAAGTAACTAGAGGGTTTGCTGCTCTTTGTAAATCATAAATCACTCACATTGGGCTTCTTGTAATCATTCTGACTGTATCAGATCATCCATCTAGACGCTCTTGCTGATTGGCGGCGGACGACCAGGATAATTAAAGGCGGGTTGTGACAAGCTCTTGTTCATTCTGGTGTACTTTCGGTTGTATCTGACGTGGGACAACCGCAGAAAAACAATTACCCAGAAGATATCAACTTTTCTCAATCGATGTTGATTGAGAAAAACTTCGTTTCGGCTCGATCGATTCGGTCTGCGATTTGTCGGTGGAGTTTAGCGATCTCTTCATTTTCCTTATCTTCCAATGCCCAACCCGCATCGCTTTCGGTAACGGGAGCGCAAAAGATAGCTGCTTTTAGGCATCGAAGCGCTGTCTGAGGATCGACATAATTTCCTGATGGTTCAAGCCGATCGATCCAGCGACTAAACCACGCTGCCCAACTTGGAATGAGTACATGAATGGGTGAGGGGCATTCGATCAGCTTGAACCGAATCGTCCAGTCATACACTTCGATTAGTTCTAAATCGCTCACCTCAAAACCGCCTGGCAAATTCGATTTGATAAATTTTGCTAGAGGGCAAAACTCGGAACTTCCGTATAGACCTACCTCTATAGGACAAGACTGAAGCCATTCTTCAAGCCTTGTTGAGGATTCTAATAGTGTTTTTTCAAGGTGCAGTTGTAGCAATTGGGCGCGTGACTGAGTTGTTTGCGATTGGTTCATAAGCCCTCTATGCAATTTGCATTAGCCTTTCTGTTGAGTTTCGGCTTCTATGTTTCTAGACTTGCATCTTTGAAATCAAAGAATAGCGTATGGTCTTGCACTACTAAAATACTATTGCGAAAAAAGAAGCTGAGATAATGCTCAGCTTTCTAATCACTGTGTTTCTGAGGGTATTACACTCAAACAACTATTAGGGAAAATTTTGAACCGGAGTCGAGATATCAACCTCTAGCACAAATCAATAAATCGTGGATGATGCAGCATTCCTGATTCTGTTCGATTCTGAAATCGGACTTTGATTTTAACTTTTCCAGGATTTGCTTCGTGCCGTTGAACAATTTCCTGCATTTGATTGGCATCGAAGCCTGATCCGACGCTGCCAATGTGAATCAAATTGCCCGATGCGTCTTGTTCAGCAAGTACGGCAGATTTAAAGGGTCGATCTGTCGATCGGCTGGGGGCGAGATGGGTAACGATTGCTTCTAGTTCCTGCAGATACTTTGTCCGAACAATGCTGTCTGAAGATTTAATCTTACCTCCGATATAGGGCTGGCTGTAACGAATCCAAATCTCTCCTTCTCGATTTTCTGCTTGCTGTGTGGCAATGAGCTGGTGTTTTTCTTCGGTTGTTTTTGCTGTGGGTAAGAATTCGAATCCTGATTGAAGTCGGGTGGCGATCGTTTTGCCTGCTTCGATGCGGTCGTTTTCAGCAAGCGGACGGTAATCCTTGCCGTGGCTGTAAAGGGCTTTGAAGATAGCATAAACGGTTTGAGATGGTGCTGTTGGATGATTGTGCTTCAGGTTAATTTTACTCGCTTGTGAACCGGTGCGATGTTCGCTGCCGATCACTGATTTGTAGTACAACTCTCCGTCGAGAACGAATGTGCCGATTTCTTGAGCAACCTGCAGCAGATGTTCGTTCATTTCGACCGTGGGTGCGCGTTTCAGCTCGGTCGATTTAGATTGATAATACACTCCGTCCGGTGTGGCAATCACAACTAAGCGATGTCCATCGCGTTTAGGCTGTCCCCAGAATCGATGGTCCTCAGCATAAGCTGTGTTTGGACGATCGGTATCAACGGGCTGCATTGTCTGAATTCTTCCAGGCTGTAAGTCATCCGGTAACTCAGCGATTGTGGGTCGATTTACCGGGAGCGTGGCAGAGTGTTGAGTTGGTGAAGCGGTGTCTTCTGCTAATGAAAGATCGGGACGAACCCCTTGCTCCAACTCGTAGGCTATTGCCCAAAAGCCGAGTGCCATTGCGCTTGCTCCTTCTGCTTCGGCTTGACGCGCTAGTAAGATGACTTTCTCAACGCCGATACCTTTACCGTAATCGTTAATGTATTGGTTTGCTCCCGCAATGCCATGAGTATGTAGGTCTCTCATTAGAATGCGATGATTCCACCGGTTCCGAATGTCAGCCGGGATCTTTCTGTTGGATTGGTTTTGTTCGATGTAGTCTGAAAGATTCATGAGTCTAGTTGAAAAAGTAACTGTCCTACCCCGGTAGGGGTTCAGCGCCGTTTCGCTAAATCTTGAGAGAGTTTCATCTGATTTTGGGTTAAGTCCAATAGAAAATAATGACACTTTCTTCAGGCAGCGAGCGCAGACATTGAAACATTGCCTGGTTCCACTCGTTTAAGTCTTCTGGAAGTTGTGCTGTCCTAAAGTCTCCAGCTAAACAGTATGTTAGTCGATCGCCGTAAGGGTCTTTTTGAAGGTGCTTGTTTTGCCAAGAAATTTTAGTGGTTCGGGGTAGTGGCTCGATCGGCAATTTGGACTGATCGATCAAGTCTTCTAGATTGCGCTCTCTGTGTAGTGCAATGTTTGTGTTTGCTAGCCAATCTTGAGTATGTTGTGTGTAATAGGCTGGAATGATGAGAAGTTGTAGATCTTTGGGCATAAGTCTGTATAGCAAAAAGCTTTTGCAAATCTGTTCTGCCAAAGTAATGCTACTTTAACAATTTGGCTTTTTAATTTTAATCTGCAATCGTTGGAACAACAGCGGGTGATCCTAACCGACCTCAATTTCGTGCTTGTGTTGCTTTTTACAGCATGAAAATCAGCGTTGTCTACTCGAATCTGACAGGCGTTGAGAATTTCCCGCCACTCTCGCTGAAAGAACGTTTCGACTGCTTCGATTTTCATTGATCTGCCTACCCAGTACTGCATTTTTAGATCTGTGTTTTGCCCAATCTTGCGTTACTTGGCTGAGTCCTTCTGTCAATGGTAGTGATCCCTACCCAAACCAGCTACCAGTTTCTCAATCAGCATCTTCAAACTTTTCGTATACCTTTGCCCAGTCGAGCGTGTATCTTGTGAAGTCTCGGCTAGGTACTGTGGTCATGCCGATCCGATGCTTCATCAAATGTTCAGCAAGGGCAGTGCGATCGTACAGTGCGATCTGAGTTGCGCGTGGTTTTCGCGCTTCGGTGCGAATATCTTCACTGATTGTGCCCAGCGTTACGATAATGCCGCAGTGAGATTGGTTAAAGTTTGCCATTCCTCGTAGAGAGTAGAATTCTCGGATTGACATCGGAGTGGTATCTCGGCGCACGAATACAACCATGTTCCCAAGTTCGCCAGAGGCAGCGCAAACGACAGATTGTTCAATCTGTTCTATAACTCCTCCCTCGATGAGTCCAAATGAGTCAACCAGTGTAGACACAAATGCACGATAGCATTGAGCATTAAAGCGCTCAATGCTATCGATTAGTCGAGCTTGAAAGCGCTGCCGATACTCCTCAATTGCGACTTCTACGGCACTCAACGCTGTTTCTTCTGCTACTTTGAGGGGATCAGGAAGCTTGATCGGTTCATCCAATAGCCAGTAGCGGGTGTCTCCTCGGACTTCATTCAAGTTGATGACAAAGTATTTCTCTGGTAGTGCTGATTTGAAGTTAAGTCCTTCACAGTGTCGCCGCAGTTGTCCTCGCAGACTTTGCTGCTGGCTTTCTATTGTTTCACCGCCAAACTGATACAGATCCTCTTCAACAATGGTTTTCCAAATTTCCTGAACGCTCAATGGTTTTTTGTTGATCCGTAGTGCCACTGCAATTGCTTGACATAGGGTTAGGGTTAATTGACATTTTTTAGGATATAAAACCCTATCGGGAATGTCAGCAATTGGAACCCCAGCTTTGAGTTCTTGCTGAACTTTGTTTGCGGTTGATTCTGGCAGCCGTACAGGTTTAGTGGTCTCGTTATATTTGGGTTTCCAGTTCGGATTGCCTTGTTTTGTCAAGATACCTACTCCTTTTCGCGCTCATCTTTCTTCTTAAGCTTATGCAAAACTTCTGCAATTTCAAACACTTCCCCACTCCAGATTACTGTGTCGGGAATACTCGTAGCAATTTCGCCTATCGTTTTACTTTTGAAATTCTCGTAATTTTGAGCGAGAAAACTTTTCAGTGTCATGAGGCATTGTTCCTTATTTATGCAGAAGAGTGTGAGTCGCTCTGCTTTGAGCATCGAGATTAAAGGCTTGGACGAATCCCTTGGTTGTTAAGCTGGATCGTGTCAGCATTCTGAATTTGTCCGCTGACATCTGTGCTATTTGAGTTTCCAAAACCGCATCCGTCGATCTTCGACTGATTGTAGAACTTCAGTGCGTTGCTTTTGTTCAAGTGGACGATCGTAGAAGCCTTGAATGCGCTCAAACGTTGCTTTATCAGGTTTTTCGCCCTGGTATGAGTTGCAGATTGCTTTTGCCAAATCCCCTCCATCCACTAGCCAGATCGGAATCGCCGGAAACGCGGCTTGTAGTCGCTCTATGGTGTAATCAAGGTAGTGCGTCGGCAACCGGAATAGCCATCGATTCTGCTTCGGTTGAGCAAGCTGAACTTGGCACAGCATCAAACCACGTTCACTTAGAGCGAAACTGATAGTGAGTCGATGTTGCCCTTGATCGTGAATTAGATAGCTAATTGGTCCGTCAAGATAAATTTGAGCGAGCCGCGATCGTCCGTAGGTTGAATAAGATCCTACCCAATCCAGCGTAATTTCGCAGTTTTCAAACTGAAACTGTTTTAGACAGTTATAGTATTCAACCAAGAAATTGTAGTTTTCACATAGCCCCCATCGCCACAGAGAATTTCGGATTTTATTCAAAATGCGAAAACAGCTCGTGTCTTGTTCCCACTGTTCTGAGACCTTGTTCGAAATAATCTGATTCCACCACCAGCGGGTCATCTCGTCTAGGCTAAATGTAGAGGCAAGTAGTTCGTAGTCGATATAGTGTTTTTGACTGTCCCATGAAACCCCGTGTTCAACGTCGTATAGTAGTTTGTATTGATCAAGCTGTTTTCGAGTAAATCGATGCCATCCCTCATTAACAGATGGAGTCTTTGCTTGCTCAGGTGGAACAGGGGTGAGTCTGTAAGTGAGGTTGGAAATTGGCAGTCCTTTTGGCTTTGCGGGTAATGTGGCTGGTTGTGTCATGGTTTATTTAGGTTTTGCGATAAATTCATTGCAGTCGAGTTTGGTAATGAGAACAGGCTTTAGGCTTGGTTGTAAGTTGCTGTATGCGGTAAAGCGATGATGTAGCTCATTTAGCTACATCATCGGGTTTTCCGGACTGTAAAACCGAATGATGAGCTACAGTGCAACCATTTCAGGATAGATCTCAGTGAAATCGTCTTGGCTAAGGGCTGCACCTTGATCTGGCATAAAGATAACCGCTGCTGCTGGAACAACGTTCAGAGTAAGGCTACTGACCCAACTCAGAATCTGGGTGAGTTCATTCGCCTCGTGAACTGGTTCAACAGGAACGCGGTCTAATTCGAGTCCTAGAATTAGTGTCACAACCCACACCTGACCAGGAAGAGTGTCTTGATTTGTGGGATCAACCCAGTCGGTGTGGGTCGTTTTGCCGAACCGACTCGTTACACTTTCAGAGGAAAGTTTAGCGCGTTCCTGTGACACGACGAAATTCATAAATTGATCAGCATCGCTACGATTTTTGTGAAACACCTTAACGTTGGCGTGAGACCAATATTCATTACTGCGTTGAAGAAGTAGTGTGATCTCTTTGATGGCTTCAAGCGTTGAGTCTGGGTCTTCCGAGTGAAGGTTCTGAAGTTGGATATTGATTTTTTCCTGAAACAAGGGGGCAGCTTCTAGAACTGCAATTTGAATTTGGACGATTGTGACGTTTTCGTTGGCTTGCTTAGAATTCAGCTTGTCTTTATCTGAACGATGGAATAAACCCTGTTGAGTCAGGGCATGGTAGATAAACCAACTTACAAGTCCGACTCCACCTAGTAACACGAGAATGAGTAGAAACTTCAGCAAACTGTCAGCACCATTCGAGTTCGAGGCTTGAGCGTTGATGGGTGTATGAAAATTGGAATTGGTTTGTGAAGGATAGCTCCGAGATTGCGGATCATCTGCCATAGAGGGTTGGGGCGTGGTAGGCATAACCGGAGTGACAATCACGACTGAAGATGTTGATCTTGAACCAGGAACAACGATTGTTGTCGTTTTTCGTTCTTCTGGCTGATCTACTTTGAGATTTGGTGCAGGTGTAGCGCTTTTGGTTGGCGGTGGTGTGAATGTGATTGCAGCGGGTTTGCCTGGAGTAGGGGTTGGCGTTGAACGATTGATCGGGGTGGATGTGCGGCTGAACTTACCCGATTGTACGGTGATGCCTGAACGTGCTTCGACCGAACCTACGGTAAGACAAGCGCCTACGATCGACGATAGTGTCAAAACGCGATAGAGTTTGTGCATGACAATTTGTGCTGGATGTGAATTTCAAAGGATAAGGTGGATTGACCTGCTCAGATGGCTGTTGTGCTGTCGATTGCTTCTGAAGTAGTGATGCTTGTCGGAGTTAGTTGATCTTCCTGTTCTATGACGAAAGCAAACGAAAAGCGCAAATAAGGATAATCTCATTTGCGCTTGATGCTGAACGATCAATGCACTGAAGCAAATCAATCCCTTCGCAAACTGAAGATTTGGGATTAGGTCCACTGTCTTGTTTCAATTGGATCGTAGATAATTCCAGCTTCGAGGAGTCCTGCCTCAAATCCTGCGAAATCTAGCGCATCTTCTTCATGTGTTTTGACAACTTCTAAAGGTGTGACATAAATCACGGCTCCCCAGCCCGCTGCTGTTACTAAGTCTTCTTTATGAATGCGATCGTAAGGTTCAAAATTCTTCACGAAAAATTCGTGTAGTTGGCGAATATGGTTTGCGAGCCAAATCGGACTAAGATAGCGTGTCATACTAACCCCTAGTTGGTGAGTTCGATTACGTCAGATTTGATTCTGCGGTTGCAGATGATTCAGCGGCTTCGTTTTTATCTTTGTTCGATCGCGGCTAAGACCTTGAGTGTCTAGGTTTTAGCCGCATCCACTTAGTCTCTTTGTTCGCTTAACCTTGAATTAAGCTGCTCGAAGTAATCCCACAATTTTTTAAGTGCTGCTGTCGGATAGTGTTGATCATCGAGGATAGAAAGGATGTCTTCGCTTTGCTCATAAGTCATCTGATTTCGATACGCTGCTATTGCGTCATCTTGATCGATTAAACCGCATTCGACTGCCCATTCTAATGCCGCGTGCAATTCTTCGGGAAGCGGGACATAATTAATTTGCGTAGTCACTTCGAATTCCTTAAAAAACTAAAATGGTCGTGAGGACAAGTCAACTTGTGATTGGCGGCAGCCGACTTCTTGATCGCTTAATTCATGTTTGATTCTTCGGTATCGCTGATATTCCATTTAAGGCATAAAAGACTGCGCGATGTTGAAAGTAGTAATCTAAGAAAGAACAACTTATGGGTGAGCAGATTTTAGGTTTTGATCCAAATCACTGCATTCAAGTGAGGTGGGATAATCCTTTAGCAACTTTCGTTGGCATTATTACAGATCGTCGGATTGAAGCGGCAATCGAGCGTGGAGAAACTGATGAAGAAGAATCAGATCCGATCGTGCTTTGGGTTGGGGGAACGCCTGGAGAAATTCCGACAATTGCTCAACTCAAAGCAATTCTGTCCCCGTTTGTCGAACTGAGCGACGAAACGGTAGCTCGATTAGAATTTGACTACAATCAAGCATATGTGCCTTCTCCACTACAGCAACAAACCCGACAATTCATTCAGGCAAATACGCCTGTTCAACCGTCCGCTAATATTAACCTGCCAAGTTTAGAGCGGTTAGCTGCCCTAGTCGATTATGCCGATCGTCGTCAACTTATTCCTTATGAAGACGGGCGGAAGTGGGTGCTCATTCAAAATCCGATTGTGACGATCGCTGAGGTCGCGAGAGCGTTTTTAGATGTTTCATCTATGACTCAAATTGAAATCTGGGCAAACAACAATGATATTCGCGTCTATTTATCACTTCAGATGGTTCCAGGGCAGCATTTTAATGTCCTACAGTTTGAAGATGTTTATTTTCTTAAGCCTTGCTAATATTCCTTTTCAACAAGAAGCAATACAAAATGGCTCAACTGCACTTTATTGATGGACTGAAAGGCGGAGTCGGGAAAAGCTTCATTTCGACGCTGCTGATTCAGTACTGTCTAGATAAAAAGCTTCCATTGATTGCTGTTGATGCCGATCGCTATTGCCCGGATGTCGCTCGTCGCTATGCAGGCTTCAACGTTCAATATGCGGTTTTCTCCGAGGACGAAAAGCTAATGTTTCAGGATGAGGAGAAAAACCCTGATCGACTTGTAGAACTTGCGATTATGTAAGACGTAATTGTTTCGCTTCCCCCTCAAGTGGGCTTTCCGCTAAATGAATGGTTGGTAGATGCAGTTGTTGCCTGCCGAGAAAATCAAGTCACGATCGTTCGCTGGTTTGTGACTTCTAACCCGTATGATCCCATTACAGGTCTAAAGTGTTCGCTGGAGAAGTTTCCTGAAATTTTTCATGTGGTTGTGAAGAACAAGCATTCTAGCAAGTGGGTCGATCGTGAGGGCACTGATGCTCTGGTAAACTTGCTTTCTCGGCATCGCTGCTCAGTTATTGAAATTCCAGCGTTAAATTCAGTGATCAACAGCACGATCGAGAAGGAATGTTTAACTTATGAGCAGGCAAAGGAATATGAAGGAAGCAGATTTGGTGTTTTAGAACAAGCGACAGTAGAAAATTTTTTGGGCAAATGCTACGTTGCTTTTGAATCAACAGGTCTTCTTTAGAACGGTGCTACTCACTGCCTTTAAAACCGAAATTTACTGATTATGCTTTGCTTGGCTGATCAATGCTTTGAGTTGATTCGCTCTTTGAATTAATCGAAATGCCGTTGATTCTACTGCGCTCGTTGGCTCAAAATCTCCATCGCCGATCGATTCAAGTTCACTTTGAATCATCTGAGCTAAGTCCGTTAGCACTCGTTTGTACTGCCGTTTCTGGTAGTCGATCTCGCTTGTTTTAATGTGGACGGACGCATCTTCAATGCTCACGGTGATCATCTCAACTTTTATCGGTTCTACAGGCTCAATTTCATCGTTTAAAGCTGCGAATGGTTAGATCCTTTGCTTGAGCTTCAGTTGCAGCATTAACAGAGTAATCTACTTTTGATATCGGGTCAGTGTGGACGAATAGCGTCGCTTGATATGTTCACTCTGCGCTAGTTATAGCCTGATCGTGGTTATCTCCTTATCCGTTACCTCGTTGATAAAGTTCAAGTTCTGAATGATGGTCCGAACAGTTGGAAGATTTCCGGTTTCAATCCGATAGCCGCTTTCTGCTGCTTCTGGGTGATACACCATTAGTCCCACCGAAATTGCAGAATAACTGACGATTAGTCCAAATACCTTTCCTTCTTGTATCCAGACTCCGGCTTCATAGAAATAGCCTAAAGATTCCAGATACTCGATCGTGTGCCAATACAGTTCGGGTAGAGGTTTATTGACGTTGGTCTTGTTAGGGTTCATTAGATAGGAATGACGAAGAAGTTTCTAAACAAGATTTTGGAGTCGTAAGATCTTTATTGCATTGAAATACTGCTTTTATCAGCAGTCTGGTCTAAGTCATTCTAATTTTTTAACTGTGTGTCCGTATTGACGCGCTAGGTCTTTCATGCCCCATGTTTGAAGCGGCTGAATCAGCAATTCAAAGTTGAGCGATTCAATTTTAAAGGATGCAACGCTTCGGCGCATTGGTGTGTCTGTTTTGAGCTGCGTCAACGCTTGATATTGGGTAACTACCGCCTCTTGCCGATATAGGGCGTGATAGGCTCTTCCTTGAATGCGCCAGATGTTTTTGTAGATGCCATCAATGTTGTTGTACTGATTCAGCAGGTGAACTGCGGTTACTTCCCCAATTCCTTTTATTCCAGGAATACTATCTGAGATGTCTCCCCGGAGCGCTTTGTAGTCCGGGATCTGAGACGGCAAAAGTCCCATTTTTTGCTTGACGGTTTTGCTGTCAATTAGTCCTCGGTCTGGACAAAGTACGACGACTTTTTCCTGAATGAGCTGCCATAAATCCTGATCATTGCTGACAATTACAACTTTGGCAATGGACTGATCAATTGCTCTATGACACAGGGTTGCAATTGCATCATCGGCTTCATACTGCATCGGTGCGATGCAGCCGATACTGCTTTGAACTAGCAGCGTTTTTAGGGTTCGTACATCTTGTTGTAAATACTCATCTTTTTCGCGCCCTGCTTTATATTCTGCATAGCGTTTATGCCGAAACGTTAAGCCTCCATTATCAAAGATCACTGCAAGATGGGTTGCTTTGAACAACTGAATCCATCGTGGGAGCGCTTTTAGCACAACGCTGGTTGATGCGATCGAAGTTTTATCTAGGCTCACTGGGATTCCGTCGCGGCTCTGCTTCAAGGCGTGATAGGCTCGGTGAGCTACGTTGCTGCCATCGACGATAACAAAACAACTCGAGTTCGCGTTTGACATGAGACGGTTTCACTAAATTTCTTAAGTTTTAGGTATTCCGACGCTGTTTAATTCAACAAATTGAGCGATCTATTTGTTCTAGTCGATCTGCAGCCATCTTGCCTAAAGTTTATCTTTGTGGTTTATCACGTCGCTAAATTCTTGGTTGTTTTAGATAAGACGCTGGTGTTTCTTGCAACTATCTGAGCTGCTGCATTCCAAATTTTGTCAGCTTCACTGTGAGTGTGATACGCTGCGAGTCCTTGTCGTACAAAAGCCTCAGAATAGCCATTCTCAAGCATAAGTTGAACTGCGATCAGTTCTTGTTCTTCAGTAGGGCGATCCGAATCCGTCGGGCAGTAAGCTTCTAGAATGTCTTCGGGCGCTCCTCGGTGACAGTGATGTTGCCACTCTACCGATAAGTGTTCTGGTGTTTTTCCGGCGCTCCAATCTGGGCAGATTGCTTTAAGTTCGTCAATGATTTGTCGTCGCTTCTCGCTGTTTGGCGGAATGAATTTGAATAAGCGATCGGGCAAAATGTAGGTGATGACATCTGCAAGTGAGCGATCGTAGTCATGCACAATTATGTGGTGATTGCGAATTTCTGCCAAATGAAAAAGGGGTGCAATTTCTCCGTTAACACCGGGATTTGTTATCCATTTTTTCCGAATCAAAAACCGTTTTTCGTTGAAGGTCCCATTCCAGATAATACATTTGTGATATTGATCATCTTCGAGCCAGCGATCGCTAGCTGCTAGAAGTTGCGGACAACCAAATATCCGAGTTGTTGGATCTTGATACTGTTCTTCAATCGCTTGAATTAGCTGCTTCCAGGTTACTCGTGTGGGATAGCCGTTTAAGATTAATACCGGGCTAAAATCCTCGCCGCCCTGAATTACGTTATTCTGATGAACGATCAGTGTTTTCTGACTTCGAGAGATGTCATTGGTATCGTAGAATCTTCCTGTTGGTGTTCCTGGCACATCAATTTTGTATTCCACTGTGCCATTGACTAGGGCGGTGACGCTAAATATTCTAATTGAAGTGATGTCTATCATTGATGAGATCCATGATTTGAAATTCGCGGACACGTTGGAGTAAATGCTGCTAACTTGTTTCCGGCTGAAACTTTCTGGTTGAGATCGTAGTTTTTAGGCGTGTTCTTGAAGCTCTTCGTTCATCAGGATTATTCAAAGCGGATTGGGAGAAGTGAAAAGTTTTCATTTTCCGTTCTATTAAAAATCCAAGTTTGGTTTTTTCTAAGCCCTTGAAGGAATCTCCAACATCGCCGAGTGACAATCCAGCCTTTAGTTTAATTACCTGAGTTATCAAGGCTTATCTCTACATGAAGGAAAACGTTCACTCCATCGCCGTTGAGGTAGCGGTAGCGAATGGTTATCTCTCGGAGAGTTTCAGGATGATAATTCTGTATCTTTACGCTGAGGAGGTGGTGATTTAGACTCTTGATTTGAGTTCCCAGCAGGAAGTGTTTCGGCTGTGCGGTACTTCTCAACTAAATTCTGGTAGAGGCTATTTCGCTGCAGCAACTGCTCAGTTTGTTGGGATTGGTCGCGTACGACATAGAGAATTTGACCGTTAATATCCGCTTGATCTTCGCCGACAATACTTTCAAGATCGAGGCGTGGTGCGATCGTTAATTCGTGCAGGATTAACTTATTTTGCATTTCAACCGGCAATGTATCGCGATCGCCTGGTTTTCCACCCACAAGTTTGTAGAGGCGGCGAGGAGTAACGCCAAACGCAATTCTCGTAATCTCGTTTGTGCAGTTGCGATAGCATTCATCGTCACCATTCTGAGCTGCGATTGCTGATTCGAGCCAGTCGCGCGATCTCACCCGCTCAAGCCGCCCAGGGTGTTGCTTGTAAGCAGCCACTTTCTTTGCTTTTTGCGGTTTGGAGACTGAAGCTGTTGATTGCAAATCACCACCCAGTTCAAGACCAAGCTGCTGCGAGTCGTCACTGGAAGGTTGTGCGGCTTTTTTCGGCATATCATGCAGCGGGTGTAAGGGTTAGCGTTGAAACGCTCGCTTTTTGAAAGCGGGGATTTGAGGCAAGCGCTTGGGCAAACGGTGCAAGATCTTGGGGAAATCCGTGGTGCTTTTGAAAGATGAGATCGAGTCCGTTTTGGATGCAGGTTTTAGCATCTTCGTCTTCTAAAAAATTATCTAAAACCTGTGGCATTAGATGTGTCCAACCTTCAGTTTGAGCACAGGTGATGAATGTGCCTTGAATCAATCGGATATTATCATCGGTTGTCTCGGCAATGACCTGTGCATAGAGGGCGCACCAAGCATTTTCCCAAGTGATTTTCTTGCGGAGGTCTCCGAACTGACGAATTGTCTGCTTAAAGGTTTCGTCGGTGGTCGGGGTGGCGTTCCTGCTCGTTAAGTCATGAATCTGGTGAAGCGATTTCCAGGTTCGGTATGTGCGATCTTTGAGTCCTTGTAGTGTGGCAAACGAAGATTCACCTGGGCGCATCTGAGTACGAACTGTTGTTCCGCCTGCAGGAGAAGAAATGCGCTTTGCTGAATAAGTTGACATGATCGAGAACCCGTCGTTGTTATAGTATTGTACTACGATTTTTCAGGTGGTTGCTTTTATTCTGCTTAGACTTCTCGATCAGCCGAGCGTGATTTTGGTCTTTTGCCACAATCAGTCCCGTCATTCCCAGATTTCATTGGTGTAGTCCTATCATGCAATAAACAAGTCTGCTGCCTTTTTCAACGAGCTGGCAACCTTATTGGCTTCGCCAGCAAATCCGCATTCATATCTTGAATAATTACGGTACTCCTGCCAAACTTTCTCCACGGCATGATTGAATCGAGCTTCGTTTTGATCGCAGTAAAGCCACAATTGCAAAAGAACTTCCTTTAGCTCAGATGTAAGCCACAGTGAGTGAAGTTCGCCATTTTTTGACAAAAGTATTGGGACAGATGGATATGGCATAAATGTTTGTGACAGACGGCATTGATTCTCAAAGCAGTCAAACCAAAAATGACTGAAGTAATATTCAATGATTGAAAGCCTTATTGCATCTTGCAATGCGAAAGTATCAACCGTTACTTGAGCCTTAGAGCCAAGAATCGTCTTAATCTGGTTCCGGACGGTTTGGATTGCAATCAGCCTTTTCTCATCCCACTCGAGTCCTGAAAGTTCTGCAATCTTTTGGGTCAAGAATGAATCTGAGCAGGGGACATAGAATTCTAAAACGTTTTTAGCCACAATAACGACTCCTGAATTGATGTGAGCGGGAAACCGCGATCGCGGATTGACCGACATCGCTTGAGTGAGAATTTGCTCAATTTCCTTGTGGATTGCTTTTTCAACTCGTGACTCCTGATTCTTCATATGATTGTCTCAGTCGATCGCTCAGATTGAGCTGTTCTCCCCATCGATTGAGATACTCAAAGTCTAGCTGGTTGCTCTGCGCTTTCAGGACCCCAAGCACCTGTCTCCACTGTTTCTCAGAGCGACTCTGACGACTGTACACTAGTTTTTGCAGGATGATATCTTCTGCTGTACAGACCCAAAAGGGACTGCCAAACGTCTCAATTAGCAATCTTCGCTGCATCTGGGAATGCTCAAATGGCTCATTTGGCATTGCAATCAGGTCTGCATTATCCACCGTTTGGGTATGAGTGATAGAAACCGTTTTCCCTGAGCGCGATCTCACTTCTTCAACTGCACCTGGCGGACAATAGAAGCCAATTTGTTCAAGTTCTGCAATCAATCGATCGATCAGTTCGGTACGCTGTTCTGGATCGAAGCTCAAAATCAAGTCCGCATCCTGTGTTACTCTGGGTTCTCCCCAGATGGCGGCTGCCAGTCCACCCCCTAGATAATAAGGGATCTGTAAGTCTGTGAATAGCGAATGCAACTGCTGGGTTAGCCCGATTGAATCTTGTTGCTCCCAGGACATAAAGGTTCCTCCTAAAACGAAATGACCGCAGTACTTGTCGGGCAATAGAATCTGAGCTACTAGCTGTCTCTGCCCTGACTCTCTAATGTGGGGATGAGTTTGTTGGACGGATGCGATCGCGAGTTTCTTTGCCATCAGGTTCAATCTCTGGATCATGGCAATGCGATCGCTCAAGGATCTTTGCCTTAGAAAGTAGAAGTACGCGGCATCGGATTCAGGAGTCTTATCGTCTGCTTGAGAACGATACAAATTCGATGGAATCGGAATCATGGTGCTGCATCCTCGAATAATTTAATCTGTGTTCCTTGTCTTTTTCTGCTCTTTTTTGGTTGATTTTCTGGGATTGTCAAGCAGTGCTCCTTGCCCCAAGCAGTTAAGTTGAGTGAGCAGCAAAATCCTGCTCTAATCATCTGTTTCTGACGTTCTGTGTTGCACTCTAAGGGGATGATTACTGTGTTGTGGGTTAGTGCTTGTGCGTCAATCATCCTCAAGAAGCATTTCACATCTTCAATTTCACCGCCGAATTCTAGTAGTCTGTTTTCTTCGTCACACCTCTGTGGGAAACGCTGTACGACTTTGATTTTACCGCACCGAAAAACAAGCACTGAGACGATCTCAGTGCCCCTAATTGCTATCTTCACGGTAGCGCTCTGCGCTAATCGCTGCCGCTTGGTCTTCAATACGGGTTGCAAACTTTTCAACTAAACGATCTCGTTGTTCAAATTCTGAAGCACAATCTTGTTTCAGCGCATCCAAAGAAATCGGGCGATTCGCGCATTGGTAACGTCCAATTTTCCAACCTAGATCAAAAGCATCTAGAATTGCTTTCTGGATCTCGTTCATGGCGGTTTTCTCCTGAATTAATCTTTCATTAGTTTTTTGAGATCGAATCGAACAACTGGTCAACGAATTCCCTGCCTTTACGATTGCACTCCGCTTCAAGTGCTGCTCTGAGTTCTAAATAATTCAGATACCTTGGGATTCGGAGTGGAGGAATTGTCGGCTTAACTGTTCAGCTTGATCTCATCCAGCAAAGTTAACTTCCGATTTCAAAAGTTCGCAATTTTTGCCCACTTTTGAAAGTTGAGCGGATCGCAAGTCCACTTGGACACGGTTTGTCAGCGCTGCGAGCATGGTTGGTTGAGATGAAGTCACCGCGACTTCCAGTCCGGGCAGAATTGTTCGTCTGGGACACCCGTTGCTCACTCGCTTGGACAAACACCATCGGCTATTGATCAATTCTGTTGGTGTCTGTGTTCGAGTTAGGTCTGCGAATCTTCGCTTTACTATCAAGACTTTGATAGCTCTCGATAGAATCCAATATCTGGTCGATGCGTTCTTCGGATATGTCCCTTGATTTGACATCATCCCGAAGCAGTGTGAATTCATCGACAACGATAGTGTCGGCAGGTTTAGAATCCGTGGTTTTGTTGAGATTCGGTTCAGTCATTTTAGTGTTGTAGAAAGGATCTAGAAGTTGATTTCAGGACAGATCAAGTGGATGTTTGTACCATTTCACCAGACCAAATGCTGACTGTGGCAGATACGAATTGACGACACAGTTGGGTGGGGCTAACTCACCTTCTGTGATCGTATTGCTAATTTCCTGTTCAATTGTGACGATTGCTTGAGCCAGTTGATGCGATCGCTCAGTCGGTCGCCGCCCCTGAGTACGTTTGGCTTTCTCTTCGTCGCTTAAAGTCTTTTCATCGTACTCCTGCTTGCCGATAGCTGGACACTTTGTGTCACGTAAACCAGCCCTATACGGGATGTGTTCACGGTATATCAAGTTTGACCGTCCGGTGCAGAATGTTCTTGATCGGGTTGCGGTTGATCTAGTGCTGTAACCCGCAGCGCGGCGCGGCGCATTATATCGCTCACCTTGAGATTTCTTGCTTTTAAGCGATCGTAGGTGCCGCACGGCAGCACGCCTTGCTCTTCTAGAAATTCAGATGCGTGTTTTAGCTGAAGGTTGAATTGGAGTGCTAAGACCCCAACGTCAACGATTGTGAGTTTTCCTTGCGCTTCGATGATCGCTTGGGCGGATGCGGCAAGTTCGGGCGCTGATTCGGTGTATACCTGTTTTAGCAAGGCGACAAAGCGTTTTCCTCGCGCTGTTTTTAGCGCTTCGCTGTTGGGGTGGGGTGGCATTTTTGAGGTTTGACCTATCGCAAAAATGAGTGAGCTGTTAGGGGGCAAGCCATGAACTTGGGAAATCGATCGAGCTTTTATGAGTCTCCTGGTTAAGATGCCAAGGGCGGAAGATTGGGATTGAGCGGCTGCCAGCCGGGGTGTTCGGTGTCGGCGAACATGAGCCAGTCAAAGTCGTAGACCGTCTTTACTTTTGCTAGAATCCGGGGAGTGACTGCGCGTGCGAGCAACGCATCACCTTCTCCGACCGCAATAATGAGATCATCGAGCCAGTCGAGATTTTGGGGTTGAGTTGGGGCGGTCGGTTCGCGTGGAGTTAAATGATCAAAGCTACGGACTTTGTTTTCTAAGGACTGCATGTCCCAATCATGGGGTGGGTTCAGAACGGCGTGCGCCACAAGCCAGAATTCTAAACTTGGCATCCTCATGTCGTCACTGGCATCAAACATCTGAGGATGCTGCAGCAACAATCCTCCAGTCAAAGTGTTCCAATAGAGGCTAAAGTCGTCGATGCCTCTGGCACAGGGAACCTGCTCGACATCTGGTAAAATCGATTGCCGCACAGCCGAGACAGCACGGTGAAAAACGGAAAATCGAGATTACGCTCGATTTCTTCGCTGATTCGTAGCGGCAGCGGCTTACTCAGAGTTCTCCAGTAGGCACGTTGTTCAGGGTGGGATAGTCCTTTGAGGCAAGTTTTGAGCCAGGGTCTGAACTGATGCGACTGTTCTTCTTGGTTAATCAGCGATTCTAGCCGATTTTCCTCAACAGCATGGCGAAGCCGCTGTGTCTCCCGCATTTCTTCTAAGGTGGTGCCTAATATTATTTCAAAGATCTGGAACGCGGTTTCGGTCGCCGCAATTACCTGTGCGGTTTGTCGCAAGCATTTGAACATTGGGAATGTGGGTTTGTGGACAACTGGTCTTCGGTTCACTTATTGCTAAAAGTTAAGTCGAAAAGAGTAATCAAACGCATTTTCATAGTCTCCGTCAAGTCGGTAAGCTAGATATTCAAGCAGTATAGAAGCATCAACGATGCTATACTCTTCATCCTTAAAACGGTCCGTATTCTCATATTTCCAGAGAAGAGCGTCTTTCCATAGGTTTTGTCGGTCGACTTGGTTTGGCATAATTTCGGCAAGTGGAAACTGTTCGACACAAACGTCTGCTTGGTTCAGTTGCCTCAGAATTTTAGCGACTAGATCAGTTGTCTGTCGCGATGGAGATCGGGTTGAATTTGTGAAGAAGTACATCTTTCAGGTACAGTGTTCAGAAGTTGAAGCGAGTCCCGTTGGCGCTTACCGATAAAGCAGATTCGTACTTCACGTAAGCAATTCGCCCTTCGTGTTCGACCTTGACCCAGCCAAACTGAAACGGGGTGACTTGGTGCGGATAGTCGGTATGTGACTTAATCCCGTTGATCGCATGATAGCCGACCCGAGCAAACGTGTCTAAGTCTGGTCGAGTTAATTCGGGCGCGGCGACGGGTCTCGGATCTTCGATGCAGTTGAGTACGATTTCGGGTTGATTGCCTTTTATGGGGTTGTCCTTTGCATCTTGCCGCTGCCAGGTGTGTGTGTTCGGATCGTACTCGATTTGTCCGATTGGCTCCGAGTGGAATGACACGATAATTTGGCTGGGAGTTGCACCAGGAGTCAGTTTCGCGATGCGCCAGTTGTGCCCGTCGGAAAACTGATTGATTTTGGCTTGTAGATTATCAATCGAGCCGTAGCGTCCGGCAAGCAGATGAGCGCCAGCTAACCCGACGTAGGTACTGGCTTGGAAGTACAGCAGATGGTCTGATCCGTGTCGAAAGACTCTGCCCTCATAGCGATAAGGACTAAAGATAAGCCAGGTTGCGTTGGGATTAGAAGCGGGGAACATCATTTGACTCGTTTTAGGTAGGGATAGCGTCGAGATGCAGTTTTATTTGACAATCACCCGTCTTATAAGACGGGTGATTCTAGCGGTTGTTGATAATTCCGGTGTCTTGCTACTCATACTCCAGTACTCCACTTTTTGCTTGATTAATGCGGTGAAACATTACGCTGGGAGATTGCAGCAGCTCATATCCGGTGGCAAACACATGATATTTCCCAGTGTGATTGAGTTCTTTAACTTCCTGGCAAATTTGCCAATACATCGTTCGGTCAAAGTCTGCTTCGACATAGAAAACTGGAACTGTTGTTGTACTGGTGATTACTCTGCCGACAAAGTGTGGACAGTCTTGCTTTTGGGACGGAATGAAATTAGGGGTTCCCACTGTATCAACTCCGAAACACTCCTGAATCACTGTTATCATCGGAATAATGACCTCATTTGAGCATAGCGCTTATCTGTTAGTGCCTCTTGATAGCTTCCCAACTTTTCAAGCAGAATTAGGAACTTCACTTGTGCTTCAGTTGATCGGGCAACTACCGCTTCTAAATCTCGCCAGGCTGCATCACTGCGACAGATGAAGTGATTTTCCTGCCTAACTGTTGTGCCATTGCTGTATCTCAACATCTTGACTGTGTGCCGCTCGATCTCAATGCGAGTACATCTGGGAATCTGCCAGCGAACACGTTCGCGTGAGCCAGAGGCAACGGTATCCCAGCCCGAATAAAAGGGCATCTCTGCATTAGTATCATACGCTTTCACAACAGTCGCACTCAGACGCGCTGGCAACATCGACAAGCTACTCGCTGATTCAATCTGCTGTCTGTAGCTGCCCATTTGGTCTAGCTCAACCGCGAGTGCGCCAAGCGATCGATCGAACTGCTGGTAGTGGCTTTGGAAACTCTTCCATGCGGATGTATCGGGCAGACAAAACACTTCATTGATCTTGAGTGACTGCTCTTCAAGACTTGCTCTGCCTTCTGGATTATTCACTTCCTCTCGCTTGCCCCGCACGGTTGTAGGTGTGGAATAAAGGACTTCCATGCGTTCTAGCTTGGGCAATTGATACGGATGAGTGCGGCGATGGAGGTAGGCAATATGGGGAACGATCTGTTTAGTTCGGGTCATTGTTTTGCTGATTGTTTAACCTGGAATCGTATTCTTTGGTGATCTGAACGAAGTATTACATCAGGTTGGGTGTGAGTGGGAGACAACTAGATTAAATCAGTGTGAGCTGACCGGGCGCGGGAATCAGGCGACTGATCTCGTCTCGCAGTTGCTGAACTGAAGCTTCGTCGAATTTGTATCCGGTCTGCCAGTCTTGGGGCAGTCGCTCCAGCACCGATGAATCTTGATGCCACGCATCGATTAAGATCCGCAGTTTATCTTCAGCCTCTGCCATTGCTTCAGACAGCCCAATTTCGCTGCGATAAATTCGAGCATCGTAGTCAACCAGAATCGAGAACTCGCTGCGAATGGCAATTGCATAGTAGTCGCACTCAGTTTCGTGAAAGATTCGGAACCCTCGGTAAAGCTCGTTCTTCAAAAACCATTCTGCCACTTCGGAGTAATCGATGCCGTTGAGGTCTGGAACGAAGCTTTGTAACTTTTCACAAACAGGAGTAAAGAACAGATGACTGTTTTCGCCACACCCGCAATTTTCATCACAGAAAACAAGTCCGGTGACGCTGCAAATTTCTTCAATGCTGGGCATCTGCTGTTTTTCAGTACCCTTATGCTTTTTCGGTTTCTTCTTAGCCATTGGGTTCAACCTTCTGAAACAGGATTCTTCGATCTGGGTAATTTAGGAGACCGCGCATAAGAGGTGAGTCAGACGCGGGGATCTGTCCTTTAACGATGTTTTTGCCGTCCCTCACAGTGCTGCTGTGACACACGCCTGCTTTTTGACAGATCTGGGGGTAGGAGTAGTTTTGGGCACGCAGGAGACGGATCTGATTGATTTTATCGAGTGGGAACCATTCACTGTGCGGTGGGGGTTCGGGACTGAGTGTTTGTATCGGTGTCCACTCAACGACCTGTTCCATCGAGTCCTCGAAACCGGTAAGACTTGAGGGTGGTGGCAGCAATCTTGCGGTGATGTTCCTTGGAGAAGAGTTGTCCTCGATAAAGTGTAAGCCGAATCTCTAGTATTTGTGATTGAGCGTGGATTTTGTGGAATTGACCGATCCCGATGTGCTTATCCTAGAACTACAATCAAAATGATCGCTTATTGGGATAATAGATATGCCTTACGCTGTGCTGAGTGAAGAGACGAGAAAGCAGCTCGAACAAGAGCGAGATCGCCTAATGAGCGATCGCGATAGGATTATGTCAGAAATGATGTCATTGATTTCAGCGGAGGTTGATCAAACGATTCAAACCCTGAATGCTTTGCTGAATGGGTCGTCGGAAGTCAATGTTGCTGTTTTAGAACCTTCTGAATCCGCGATCGCTCAACTGGATGATGTGGCAAGCTCAACGCAACAGAAAACTCCTCGCCGCACCGGAACGAAGAAAACGAACGCTAAAGATAAAGAGCGATTGCCAGTATTAGCATTCAACGCCAAGCAACTGAAAAGTAACTTTAAGGGACTTGGCGTGGTCGAGGCAGTTGTGCAATTGATGCAGCAAAACTCAGAGCAAGTTTACGAGCTTGATGATCTGATTACTGCACTGTATGAAAAATTTGACGAATCTGACTTATCCAAAGCCAGAAAGACTCTGGGCGTGACGCTAATGCATGCTGCTCGCAAAGGCACGATCGATCAAGTTGGGAAAAAACCTTCACGCTACAAGCTCGGTTAACTCGATGCCTCTGCCTGATAAAAGTTATTGCAAGCGCTGCGGCAGACTTTGATGAATTGCAGCGATCGTCAGGATGCACTCGTCGATCGCTGCTTTATAACTCATTCCAGCTTAACGAACCTCAGGCTTTCTTGAGCGATTCTTTTGGTTGACTCGTTTCGGACGATGGAGGTGAGGAGTTTTCTGGTGCGGTGTCTGTTCTATAGATTTTTCTGGGGTTGCTAACCAAGTTGCTTCAATCAGATAAATTCGTTTTCCGCTCAAGATGTTGTAGAAGAGACCGACTTCGCAGCGAAATCCCTGTTGTTCAAGATCAAGGATTCGTGCATCACATTTTTGACGGGTTTGTTTTGCATCGTCCCAATCTTCGAGAAAAACTTCTGTGATAGTATCCATACACTTCATGAAAGTTGAGTGATCTGAGTTTACCAAGGTCGGCGGGAACGCCCCCACTTCGCGGAACGCAGAAACAGCGTAGCAAATTTCGGAGTGGAGCAAGTGGGGGATGAAAGCCGCGTTCATTTTGTCCGGTCAACCCCAGCAAAATTAGCACTCTCTCTTGCGTCTAACTGCGCTTGAGACAGAAATTGCCCAGTTAGTTCTGCTCGTTGTCGCTGGGCTTCTTTCCTTTAGCGGCGATTCCCACGAAAGAGGTGCAAGTTAGACAGATCCATAGCTCATTGCCTGTTCTGTCAAGCCCAACTGGAGTGCAGATTGGGTCTGGCTTTGACTGCTGACATTTATAACATTGCTTCATTCTTATTTCCTCCAGTTTTGTTTGGGTTTATCAAAATGGTATCCACACTAAACGACGATTTTTCTTATATTCATAGCTTTAATACATCTACACCAAAAGACGAATACCTCTAGGAATTAAAGGTTTGAATTCGACTCTATCTCGGTTGCGTCGGTTTTTAGAACGAGTGCTGTTAATCCCAGTACAATCAAAAGATCATTGCTAAGTTGCGTCGGTGGAATTTGTGGATCTTGCCACGGAACCGGCAGCAGAGAACTTCCTTTTTCTCTTGCTTGAGTTTCGGCAAGAATGCCAGCTAAACGGTAGGAGTATGCTTCTTGAGGGGAAAGGGATTCTGACCAAAATCGTTGTATCGCCTGCCAATATTCTGTAGGGGTCAAGGGATTCTCCTTCAACTGCTGTTGATTTAATTTTATCGATTTCATGCGAAATTGACTGGTTGCTTTGTAGAATCCCTTGGGTTTGAGTTCTAGAATAGAGCGAATCGGCAGGCAATATTAATTAGAGGTTTCCGAACAATTCATCAAACTGCTGTAGAAGATTTTTTCAGGCATGATCTAGGCAGTTTTGATACTGTGTGACCGTACAATTGACAAAGGCGAAGAAAACAGTTTGGGTATTGATTTGGCGGTGGAAAATTACGTTACTACCCCCTATTACAGCAGGCTGCTATCAAGTTTTCCTTAATTGCTATAAACAAATTCAAGTTGTTTTTCAGGGATAGGTTGAAGTTCTTCTACAACGATCGACTCTGCGGGTTTATACTCATCAATTTCTCGGGTAACGACCCAGGCTTGATTTTGACGCTCTAATGGTAGTGCTTCGGCAGTCGCATATTTATCGATGTTTTGAGTGACTACCCAAGACGGACAGTTAGTGGAGTCGAAGCACTGATGTTGGACCATTGGTAAAGGTTGACTTAGTTTTATTGGCATGATTCCATACTGAGTTTCTGATCTGTTCATCGGCTTGAGCGTTAATATCTGTTCTGGGTGTGTGATTTCTAAAAGAACTTCAGAGGTCTTGATCGATTGAAGAACCTTGATTAGATATTTCGCGTTGAGTTGGATATAAGTTGATTGTGAAATTTGACCCGGAAGTTGTAGACTCCCTAGATCATTGGAGCAGTAAAGCATCTGATTAACTGAGTCAAGTTCTATCCAGATCAGCTTGAGTTTGGGCTGAATTAGGCTCTGAACGATCTTAGTAAGCTTACTGCGTTGAACAGAGGCTGACCAGTTGCTTTGATGAGTTCGCTGCAATGGTAGTGCGGGGTACTGCTGATTGCTATAGCAGCTGACAATGCAGATGTTTTTGCTTTTGACTTGAATAAATTCTTGAAAAATATTCACGTTGATTGGTTGAGCACAAGCTTGCCTCAATTCTTCGCTTTTTACCACCGCGTGAGCGAGTTGGTCGCTGAGAATGAAGGAACAGTTGTCCCCCTTCACTGTCAGGCTATGCTGAGTGTAACAGTATCCATCGCTTGCTGTAATTGTCGCTTTGTTGTTATGAGCGACAAAATGAATTCCTGCGATCGCCGTGTCAATTTTTTGAGTTGACACAAATTTCAGGGCTGCTTTGAGTGCAGTAACTAATTCTTGCCCATCAATCTGAATTTCTGCTTTTGCGGTTTCTAATTTAGGGATCGGTTGAAACTTGATAGGCATCGATCCAAACTCGTAGTACATCGAGTCTTTACATTTAATGATCAAACGCTGTGCGTTTCCGCTTAACTCAATCGATTCCGGACAAACTTTGAGAAAATCAGTGAGTAGTTTGTGAGAGAAAATGCCTTCAAACGCTTCTCCTTCAATGTTGGGAATTTGGGTGTAGATCTGGGTTGATTGATTGCCAGCTCGAATAATACAAGTTTGGTCCCGAATCTGTATCTGCACACATAAATCTGTGACTGATGGACGTGATGATTTTGAATCGATCACAGGTGCAACTTGCTGTAAGGCTTTAATCAGTGCTGAAGTGAACATAGCGTATTCTTTGAAAACCTTGATATTTCTGACCTTGACGTGGAAAGTGTAACTACGCACCGCATCTGCTTTAGCTTTGATCAGCAGAAGATCCGCCTTCTATCTGGCAAAATGAGTGGCGAAAGGCAATCCCCGCTTCTGATAATCAGAAGCGGGGATTGGGGGAATTCTGCTGATCTTTTACTAGATCGGCGGGTTTCAATGCTCACTCTTAGCCAGGGGCAAGTCTTAGAACGTTTTATCTAATTCTGGTTAGTCGAGCAAACGGCTCTTTTATCATATGCACCTTCAGTGAGGGTTTGCCTGTGAGGTAGTGATATCTAAGGCGATGTCCTCCGTCTGTCAGAAACCAAGTTTGTCTCTTTTCTTTGCCTTTTCCAATTGTTGCTTCTATCAGGATGATTGGATCGTGACTCAGAGGGTATTCAGTGATCTCTGGCGTATTAATCAGCGTCTCGATCCAATCATCGTTTAGGTTGCGATCGAACAAAGAGCGTTTTGCGGTTTCGTCGGATGTTCTTTGCGGGTAGCTTACGCCAAAATTTTTAGCTAAAAGCTCAATCCTGTCTTGGTCTGCGTCTTCTGGCTGTAGCCCAAACTTCTGGATTACAAATAGAGCGCGTGGAACACTAAAAGTTAGACCGAAAAACTGATAATACTGCTGCTGCAAGTGTTCGGGGAGTGTCTTTTCGAACTTTCGGTATTCCGACAAGTGAAATTTAGGGCTGTTGATTGTACGGGGCATTGCTTTGAGTTCAGTTTCTATCTGTTTGAAGATGCACCTAAAATTTTCTCCTTTATTTTTGTCGTAAATTAGAGCACGTTCGTTTAACCCACGACTGTTTCAACGTTGTAGAATTTACAAGTTGCTTGAGAAGCAATGGGGTAATTGGTGCTTTTCCTACCTGCTCTAGATTATCTGAGGTAGAGTTAGCTTTTTTAGCACCATGCCGATTGACCTAAGTTCATCGACCTGCTCGATCAATCCAAAGGTCCCCTCAAAATCACCCAGTTCCTGCAGGTATCCGACTTGTTCATCGATTTGCTGGGCTTGTTTTTCGATTGCGTCGGCAACGGAAGAGATCCGATCGCTAATCTTTTGTAAATCGTCTTGCGATTCTTGCTTGAGTGTCATGAAATAAGTTTCGCTAAGGTTGATATTTTTTGCGCTACAGGTAAGACGATAGGCGCGGTAGCGCGAATAATCCTGAGTGTTCCATTCAGGCAATCTTGCATGCTTGCAAACATCCAATACGCATTGCAGATTTTCTGTTGCCCTTTTTCACTCATGCTTTAAATGCATCATTAGTGGGATTTTGAATGCTGGTTTGAAATTTAGCAGGAAGCTGAGAATCGTTGCTAATGAACCAGAGAAAAACGTGGGTAGCGAGTAAGAGCTTCATGTCAATCTAAGCGAGTCCTTCGAAGTCGGTGCTGATGCTGATGCAGCCATCAGAATTTTTGTGCTGAACTCCTCCAGTAAACACTCTTTGACGTGAAGAGATTGATCCTCTATCTCCATTTTCCAAGCTCAAAGCCCGACCGTTGCACCTCAAAACTCGAACGTTTGAGCTTTAACCTCCAAACTTCAATCTCAGAACTTAATTGAATTCGATTAACCCAAGTGCGACAAGCTCCCATTTTTGTTCAGGAGTCTGTCGCACTTTCGCAGGTTTCTTTAAAATGAAAGTGCTACTGGTCAACGATTGTGTTCCTGACACTTGAAATAGTGCTTCTGCTGATTTCAAAGTGTACTTACCCCATTGATTATTCTTTGGAAAAAGTTCAGCTTCACTTGAGTTTAGGACTGGAACTACAAAGTATTCGCCAGATCGAGATTCCCTTAAGATCGGGGCTGATATTCTACCGCTGATTCGCTTTTCGATGCTCTCTTGAGTTTCAGAGAGTTTTTTTCCTCTACTTAGCTTAAAGAATTGTCCTGGGTCTTGATTGTATGCTTCAAGCCTGGTGTTTTCTGCACTATTGTTGCAAACTGTCTGTGTTGAGTTTCTTGGACGAGAAGATTTAAGGGGCTGCGGCGAATTCTCAGATGTCTCTAGAGAGTGATCAAGGCATCGAGCCAGTTCGTTAACTTGGCGCTGCATTAGAATTTTATCCTTTGCTTCTGTGCTTAATGGGGTACTAGAAGTTGAAGTTGAATGTGGATGTTGTTGCTTTAGAAGCTGTATTCCTGTTTTTCGCGGAAACACAAACATCTGTTTTTCTGTGGTGTCGAGCATTAGCAGATGAGTTGCTTTTTCATTGTGTCCACCAAAATTTAGGGACTCTAATGCTTTGACTTGTGCGACAGCATTTTGGATGACAGGATGTTCGGTTAATCTTTCCCAGCACAAAGAGTTAAAACTATCGCTGGTCTTACCGTCTGTCCAGACTGGAATTCCAGCATTATTAAATAGCCCGATAAATCTGGACTCAACATAAATCTTTGCTGTAAAAATCAACAAATCAGGCATTGGGCACTGAACAAGATAGGCTTGCTCAAAGTTTTTTGCGGTGTTCATCTTTTGGATTATTTGGTGCTTTTAGCTTCCTCTAGGAAGGTTTCTCGGTGTTCGCGATATCTCGGCTAGTTTTTCAAGCTCGATTCCTGTGTATTGAGCAATCTGCTCCAATTCTGTACTTGTCTCTGGCTTTCGACAAAGAGCGAGTTTGTCTAGGGTTTCCGTCGTACAGCCAAGCTGAATTGCCAAATTCTCTCTGCTAACTTCCTTTTCGTGTTGATATTGCTTCAAGGCTGAGGCGAGGAAAAATGGGCGATCGCTGGCTCGGTCCGCAGCACGAGCAATTAAATCAGACATCGAGATTTCTCCTTGTTGAGCGTCTATATGGTATTCCTCAACTTTGGAAAAAGTTCGACAACGGCTTTGACAAGACCAGGATCAACCGGAGAAGACGAATAGCCAAAATTTCTAGTTGTTTATGGTTCTTTCCATATTAGAAGTGGGGTCTGAAATCTAATGACATAAGAGTGATTTCCCGGTCTCCCACATTGCTGCATTTCCATGCTGCTCCTGCTCGAAAATCCACCATTCAACACCCCAAAGATAAGCACGTCTGATTCCTGATTGTCTAGCTTGGTTGACAAGCTGTATCAATTTAGCTGGTGTCATCGATTTTTGCCATTCGGTTCTTGATAAAGTGGCATTGTGAGTGGGACCCCAAGGTTCAGCTTGTAATTCTGTAATCCACAGTTCTTTCGCACACTTTTCAGCACAATGGCGTTGATACTGCAGTGAAAGCGGTGCAACGATTCCCAAGTTTAGTAGATCGATGTAGCCAGCGTACTGGGAATGCCTAAAATACACTGTGTTATAAACATCGATTCCGACAATGTCAGCCAGTGAGATGATCGGATGGTGCATCGAAATTAACCAGGGCAAATTTGGGTAAGTCAGAAGTATCGGGCGCTGTGGGTCTTGTTGTTTCACAACTTCAATCTCAGTTTGTAAAATGGCTGTAAGATCCCGACAACCCACTCCCCATCGGCTTGCAGTTGGCTCGTTTTCAAGTTGCCAAGCCTCGATGCAATTAAAATGCTTTGTGTGTGCGACAACTGTTGCTACATATTGAAGTAAACACTGGGTAAACTCATGATCATCGAGCGATTTTGCCCAAGTAGGGCAGTAGCATTCCGGCCATCGCGGAGATCGGTGTCCCACGGTAAGCACTACGGAAATTTGCGCTGCGTCAGCAATCGTTAAGATCCGATCAAGTAGCGACCAGTCAAATTGCCTTCGGCAAGGCTCAATTTCATCCCAATACGTGGGGATTCTCAAGTAGCGAACACCTAGTGCATTTACCAAAGTTCCGTAAACAGACTCCCACGATAATCCCAATTCTGCTACATATCGATGACTAAAATTTGCACCAAGCTCTAATTCTCGGTCACGGGGTTGAGACTGGAGCCAAAACTGGCGGATAAAATCGGCTGTTCGCTTCAAACTCGCGACATTACTCATTGCTAGTAGTCAGCATAATTGCACAATTGTTTTTCTACAAGAGCATTCAGCAGACCAGATCGATTCAGATCTGCCTCTGGATACGCACTCCGAAGTTTTGAGCTAACTTCTCTTCAGAGCAGATCATCCAGGTATTTTTTCCGATTGAGGTTTCTCGAGTGCGAAAAGCTTCTTCGGCTGAGTCAAAGATTTGTGCGCCCCGAATATCAGAGACTTTGCTATAGCCTCGTTCTTGATAGTCAGCGTTGGCGTAGTAGCCACCAGTTGTGCAAACTAAGTAGAAATTCATTGTTTTCTCCTACAGGGTCAACTTTATTTTAAGGGGAGTAATCGGGTTTAATCGGCTAGATCTTGTTTTGGCTTCCAGCGATTGTCCTTTTCAACGTGGCGATTGTTTGAGGCAAGACCTGAATCGATGTTCCCTTCCGCGAAAGTCCACCTTTTAGTGCATAAATGACTGCACTGCCTTTGCCGACAATGCAAAACGTTCCGCTATGTTCAGTGTTTAGCGTTCTTTGCTCCTCAGAAAGTTGCGAATTGTTTAGAAGCTGATTCACATACTTTTCCACTGCCGTTAGAAAGGACTCAACGTCACTCGACTGCAATACAACGATATGACCTCCTGATAGGTTATCGTCGCTAATTTTGACAATTCTATCGGCAAAGATGTAAACGGAGAGATTGTCGACTTTGTGATGGGCGATTATATCTTTTGGAGCTTCTGCTTCCCAATCGTTCCAGTGTTCTTTCCACAAGTAGTTTTCACCGAGTATGCTTTTCGTTGCGACTAGAGAACTTCGGATTGTATCATTCCACTGTTTCTGAAGCTTTAGCTCAAATAACATTTCTAACAGCAGCATTGTGTCGCGTCGTGTTAGAATCATATCTTCATCCAGAGTATAGTGAAAGATGGCGTTAAAACCAGGTTGTGCCGCAACTAAACGATGTGCTCGCTCATATTCTATTCCGGTTGTGTCGCAAAATGATCGCAGAGAGAGATACACGATCGGTTGAGGTTCGGCTGTTCCTCTCAGAAATTTAAAGGTGGTCATTGATAGATAGTGTTTATAAATGAGTATGGAATAACTTGGTCTCCCCGTTGAGAGACAGGGTTAAATTCTCGCTTGTTTCTGTTCGAACTGAGCTTTCTTCTAATTCTTGACGCAGACTGCGGCGGCGGGAACCGCCATTGTGATCGTTGTTTGTTAGCAGATCGATGACAATCGCGATGACATATCCTGCGTTTGCAATGTGTCCGTATAGTCCTGGTTTCTCGACGACGGCAATGTACATAAAGTATGGTGCGTACAGCGCAATTCCTATCCAATAAAGATAGCTTTTCCATTGCTTTTGCGTGTGCTTGACTCGTCCTCGCGCCACCCAGAACAGTGCTGAAACGAAGTAGACCGCACTAGAAAGCATCACGCTATTGGCAAGAATATTGAGCAGCGCCATGATGAATGGAAGTAAAATAAGCGTCCAATATAGTCTTGTGTCGCTTACAAGATCGATCAAAAATAAGTCAATTTGCTGAAGTAATCGTTTCATGAGCTTTCTAGTAAACTAAGGTTGCTGAGAGTTTGCTTTAACCGCAGAAGAACGCTTCGAGCCGTGTGGGATTTCAGCCTTATTCATAGAAGCGAATTTTTGAGTCGTTTGTCACCCGATGGAAACTGTAGAAGCTATAACTTGTTGGTTCGATCTCTATTTCTCCTCAGAAACTGGGGCTTGTATTTCTTCCGCTGATTCAAATGTCTTCCAGGAGTCGTAAACCTGGTCTAAGCATTGCAATTGCCCTGGATCGTATGTTCCGGTTCGCATTGCAAGCCGAAGCATAATTGATCGCATCCCCATTTTCTCCAATACAATTATTGCTCCAGCACAATGCTGCGGCTCGCGATGCTGCAAGGTTTTATGACACGGAAAAGTCTGTGTGTCGTCTTGTAATGCTTCGGAAATCTCTTTTCTCCGTTCTGTTCCAAGATGAAAGAGCGGTGAAATGCGAAATGGGCAATCCTTGCAGGGTTGAGTTAAGCTGAATTTCATTGGTTTGACGAAAACTCTTTTTGAGCATAAGGAAATAAGCTGATCAAGCAAGCTAACGAGCCGCTATTTTGTGGTTGACGGTAACGCTTTGACTGCGTTGATCAGTTCGTCAAGACTAAACCCTACGGGTTCTGATCTACCGACCCAAGTGATCACTTCTTCAGGGGTAGCGCAGTCTAGCTGGATCCGCTGAAACAGGTCTAGGTATCGATCTTTTAACTCTAAAACGAGTGTTTGATTGGGGTCAATATTCATGATTTTTTACTGGAAATCTGAGCACTTAAGAATGCGTCGACTGATTAATTACCACGGTCTACTCGGGTTTATCAACGTCCCATTCGAAAATCCATTTGATGTCTTTGTGGACTAGATCTGGTAGTCTTTGGATTTCAATTGCACTGATGCTACTGACTTTACCTAAGCTATGCTGCATCTGAAACGGAAGTCCACTTTTGAATGGAGAGTGAACTTTGCTCGCCTCAAATGGATTCATATTAATGAACTCGACTGCCTGTGATTCTGTGCGATCGCATAAATACCATTGCGACCACCACTCTCGCTCTAGCAATCTTCCACTCGGATAAGTCCAGCCTTCAGGAACCACGTCCATCGGCGCGATCTTTCCTTCCCAGTCTCCGATCCATAGTGTTGCGTAGCTGCCGACCAATCGTAAAATCTGATCCAATTTTGGAGAACAAGTGCTAATGCCAAGATCATCTAACAGTTCTACTGCTTCATAATCAGGCTGAAAAGCCCACCATGTGAACGGTTGCCGAAGCGCTCTATTTTGAATCTGGAACCGATGATCGTAACCGGGAGTCCTGAGTTGAAGTTTTCTTAACATATCAGTTGTTCTAGTGAAACTAACGTTGGTTGTCTTAGGTAAAGTGAAGCTGTTTGATCTCTTCTCTCTTGGACGCTATGGCTTTATGTCAGTTGACATGGCAACGATTTTTTAGTTAGCTTGTTGTTTTTTGTCATCATCGTATTCCGAAGATTATTTGATCCTTTCAGCATAGAGCGAAATCGGCTCTCTGGTTCAATCTGCTTCAGCAAGAAGCTGCTGTAACTCCCAAAACCGAAATGAGTAGAGATCGCTATACCGTTCTTCGATAAGTCCTGTTCGTAGTTGTGTCATGGTAACAAACTCGTCGCTATTGATCTGGTCTATCCATTCGCTTGTAACTTGAGGCTTTGTGCGAAAGTATCCAACTAGGGCGGCTTTAACCTCTTTGCTGGAAAACAAGGGTTGTTGCGGTGATAATTGCTTCGCAATTTGCCTCCATACGGATAGACTGTGATCGTTCGAGAACAGTGGGGAAATTGGCTGCCATTTCCCCTGAGAATGGTCCCAGTCCCGAATCAGAAATCTTAAAGCAAGGTCAACCCAGGATTCTTGGCAATCTTTAAACTGAATTGAAGGTGATTCTTCGAATAGATTGACGAATAGAATAAGCATTGCCGGGGCTGTGCAGAACTCCTGTAGTACTGGGCAATCACCAAGCTGCGCGATAAATTGTTCGCTAGCTTCCGGTATGCCTCGGACACTAAACCATTGATAAACAAATTGATGAATCTGATCAAGGCTAAAGCCTGCGAGTTCAACGACATTAAATGATTCCACCCAAAAGAAGTGAGGTAGTCGAGAGGCTACCACGATCGTGGTGTTCGGATATTTGCAAGCAAACGTCTTGATTGCTGTAACAATGCTTCGTGAGTTTTGCACTTGATCAAGATTGTCTAGCAAGAGCCAGATTTCTCCCGATTGTAGTAGCGTAATTACCTGTTTCTCGACGTTTTCGACGGTTGTGCTGGTTAACTGTGCAACTTGTTCGATGATTTTGACATCGAATTGCAACGCACATTTTTCCGCTTCAAAATCATCAAGGTCGATCAAAAAAGGCAGCGTCGGGCGTTCGGGTGAGAGCAGAGCTTGCTGTGTGAGCCGCTTGAGCAAGGCGGTTTTGCCGATACCGCTATTGCCGACAATCAAGGTGTGATCCCCAGGCTTGATCCGGACTGGAGTACGTTCTGGCTCAATCTGCCTAAAACTTCCGGTTTCGAGAATTGAAGTGGCAGCTTTCTGGGTCAGTATACTACGCGATCCTCGCCGAGCTTTAGACATTCGATACTGATCGGGTTCGATGTAAACGGAGCTGAGCTGCTGCGGGCGAGACATGATGGAAATACGAAACCAGTCTGTTGCGGTGTGATACCGCTGGACAAGCGCTCTTATTAGAGTTTGTCGAAACACAATGCTGACGGTTTCTTCGTTTGTCGTGGAGGCACTGATAATGTCGCTAAGATTTAGCTGTAAATAGCTGGCAATCAGTTGGGCTTTATTCGCTCGAACGGGTTTTCTTTGTAGAAAACTATTGACTGTAGCGCGAGATACATCGATATTATTGGCGAGTTTGGTTATGGTAAGGTTGTGGACTGCCAGCGCTGTCTGAACTTGCTTTAATCCCTTTTCTGAGAGGCTATATGTTGTCATAATTGTGGGTGTCCGGTTGGGGTGTGAAAGCATGGGTTGGAGGATTCGCCGTCAAGCTTTGGCATCCGGCCGATTGTTGGCAGAGCAGCGTTGGGTAAGCAAGGTTGAGGGTTCTGCTTTTAATTAATGCTCCAACGCGAAGAATCAGTCTTCTGGACTCACTCCTGCAAATCTTTTGACTGCTTGCCGTAATGCTTGCCCTGTTAATCTTGCATATTCGGAGATTTCTGCCTCGTTGTCTTGCAGATCTTCTGCCAAATATTCAATTAAAGGAATGTCAAAGTTTTCAATGCCTGCCTTTTTCCAAAGTGCGATTGTGGTTGCTTGATAACAGCAAATAAAGGCTTCGACCGCAAATGGATTGAGTGTGGGATGATTTTTATAGATGTACGCTCTTAAATCTTGGGAGTCTTTTTCTAGAATCTGGTTTGCTGAGCGATATTTCGCTGATTCGTGGGTGTGATTTAGATCCATTGGTGTTTCTAGTTGAGTAAGTTCGCTTGGTGGGGTTGAGGCGTGATCGGCTTTATGGGTAAAATTGGCAGGCTAGGTCAGACTTAGCAGCTAATTCATCGAAGCCTAAGCCAAATCCAGGATTTAGGCTATCGGTTGTCATCATCGCTTTGTGGTTCTTAGGTCCATTGAGAAGGAGAACTGCTTTTTTGTCAGGTTCAACATTCCTTGGATTACCGTAGAAGATGAGCTGTGTGGGCGTAGATACTTGAAAATGAGCTTGACCTTGATGCCATAAGGGGGGTAACGCGAGCGTGATCGATTGACGCTCAATTTGGATGGGTTCAGCAGAATTGAGCAGTTTAATGGCAGCCTGTGCTGTGTCAGGTTGCGCTTCGATAAACCGAATGACTTCAATCAGATAGCACGAAAAGAATTCACAGCATTCCTGCAGAATTTTATTCTGTTTTTGCTTAATTTCAACTTGGAACTCAATTAGGGCATTAAGGCTTGCGAGTCCTTGCATGGCTTCTTCTTCACTTAGAATCGGAGGAATCTCGAGTGAAAGGGAAACTGTTAGGTTAGACGTGTTCATTATGAATTTATTGGCAATCTAGGGTTTGCGGGATGATGATCCCTTTTGAACTAATTTTGGAACGAGTCAGCGATCGCTGACTCGTTTCAGGGGTTGCTTTTTCTTTGCTGCAGATCACAATACCGAGTGCGCCTCAAACTCGAAACTCTTTGTAGCCGAGTCTCGTTTTAGAACGAAAAGCCAGATCGTACTGCTAAATTTTCATGCTGCTGCTGGAACGTCTTTTATCTTCGACAACGTTCAGTCCATTCTTTTAGAGACTGCTTCGGATCAAGTACTGCCTGAGTCAACGAAGGAACGTCTAGAACTGCTCTGTTTATCAGCGTATCGATCGCATCGAGATATACTACATCTCCTTCTTCGTAATACAGCAGAAATGAATTCAGCGGCAGTAACGTTGTTAGTTCAGTCCAGAAGTAAATTTCTGGCTGCAAGACATACTCTTGTTTTTCTTCATCCCACTTGTCTACTACACGAGTTGTGTAGTAGCCTTCCTGTTCACCGGAAAACGATACAAGTGTCCGATCTGCATTCTCAGATGTTGCGGTTAGCCCCCAGTTAACGCAGAAAATGCAGAAGTCTGACCAGGATTTGATTGGGAAGATATTACTTTGAATCTTGACCATTATTATCTTCTTTGTGTGGTGCTCTAGCCTTTGGGTATCATTCTGAGTTCTAGTTCGAAGTCAATGATTTTACGTTCTAACAACAACCAGGTTCAGGTTATCCTCAGTCTGCTGCCGATGTAGCAGTTGTTAACTACCAATTTCAGCGATTAAGCTTTGTATTACCCAATTAATGTCGCGGTTTGAGGTTTTGTTTACACTGTCAGCTATCATTCTTCGAAAGAAGGCTCTGAAAATCGGATTGGTTAAAATTTTCTAGATCAGGAAGGTTTGCTAATATACGGACAGCCAATGCCGTCTCTATTCCATACTCCACTGATCCTGCACGGGCTTGACGACCGTATTCTTCAAGTTGCTGCTCGACTTGTTCTGTATCCGTTAACATAAATCGCTGCCGCCAAAGAATCGGCATTCCTGCTTCTGCAATGCGACGGCGATTGTCGGATTCAGCGAGAATCGTACTGATACGGGCGTAATATTCTTTTTCACGTTCGATCAGCCGATCGCAGATTGCAGCCCAGTCTTGCTCGTATTTCATTAGGTTTCTCCAGATATTATTTCCTGCCTGCGTGTTTATAAACTGAAATTGATTCGTTTTGTAAGAAAGACAACAAAAGCAACCGACTTCGGATTAGGTTGAGTGTTCGGGTCGATTACTTTTCCCATTAAATCGGCAATTCCTTTGTGTTCTAGAAGCCACTCGTCGTTTTCAATGGTTAAGTATCCTACTCCAAGATTGCTTTAACGGTCTTTTCGACATCGGTAACGTGTTGACAAGATTTAATCTGCGTCATGAATTCGAGCATTCCTGTCTCATCTTGAAGAACTCGGTAGTCAAGTAAACAGAGTGCAACGTGCATAACGGTACAGGGAGCATGTGCAAACTGAATGAGTTCTGAGGCTTCTAGATAGAGTAAATCTGCTGCTTCATCGGTAAGATTATATTTCATTCGGTTTGCGATTCCGACTAGAACCTCCCGCATTGATCGTCGAACAAGTTCAAGTTCCGGCAGCGACAGCGGTAGATGATTCATTGTGTGTTCTGGTATTCCTAATGTGGGTAATTTTGGTCTTGCTGCTGTTAGTTTTTAACACCTACCAATCCTTTTCCTCCACAGTGAAAGAGAGCTTTTGGACTCCATCTGAGCGCATCACGTAGAATGAATGGTTTAAATCTGTCATTTCTAAGACAATGTGATTGTCGGATAACCGATAATCTGCTAAGCCGGAATCAATTGAATCGACTACAGGCTGCGGTAGCTCAATCATGGGTGATTTGACCATTGCTGAACGGTAGGGATAAATTCCAGTTAGATACCAACCCGGGATGAGCTGTAAACCATTAAGCTGTTGTTTCATTAGGTTCTCCGTGACACCCCCACTTCGCTCCGCTAAAACCGCACTGGAGTTCATTTCAGGTTGGCGGTAGCCAAAGTTCAGTATTACGATACTCAAGCGTCGATCGTGCTGGTGTGCCAGATCGGAACAGGGGGTGATTTCAGTAAAATGAAGCTTTCATTCTTGATTCATCGTTTGCAATTTGAGCTACACGGTTTCGGGATTTCTCACTTTGCAAGGAATCAGATACAGAGACCGCCACTTGTTGCCGATCTTGCTTATGTCTTAGGGGCGTAAAGACTGGCGGTAAAGCCGCAGTGTTTTGGCTCCTTGAGCAAATTCTACCCTGACCCAACCTTGCTGATAGAAAAGCTGCTTAATTGCACTCTGTTGGTCTTGATCAAAAACCCTCAAGTTGACCGGTAGCGGAATTTCGATTTCGATTTGGCACCCGTTGTCTCTTTGTTGTCGTTGTGCATTAACGTATTGAACAAACTGATTTTTGAACTCATCAAAGTTCTGGCTAATTTCGGTTGCGCTGGTTGGGGGCGCAGGCAAGATTTTGTCAGTACTGGGCGGAAGTGCTCTACGCGAGAGCTTAAAGGTTTTGTTGTCATCGGCAAATTCCGCTAACGTCCACTGAGCTTCTAGATAGCGATCGCAGATATCTTGAATGACTTGTGGATTCCTTAACTGAAACTGCGGAGGCAACGGAATTAGGATGTCTTCTTGAGCAAGATCGTCGTAGATTGGACGTTGACTTTCAATGAAGTTGATAAATGTGTCTCTGATCTGTCCTAAATCAGAAATGCTGCTTTGCGGACCACTTGGAGTTTTATTCATACCTTTGCCTGTGTCAGAATTGTGTAGATAACCGTTTCAATATCTTGAGTGACAGATACCCAAGCTGCATCTCTATCTTTCCAGCTCGTGATAGGAACCCCATTGGGGGGCAACCACTGTAACTTTCTAAGGTCTTCGAGTGCGCTCAAGTTGAAAGGTCGTACAAGAATGGGAATCACGATCGACTGCTGTGCCTCGTGTTGCCGGACAGCCCGCTTAATCTCATACTCGTAACACCAGTCATTGTTGAAAAAACTTGAACTACACAGCAGCAAGATGATTTTTGCTGACTCGATCGAGTGAGTAATGTTTTCTTGCCACTCGCGACCTGGGGGGACGGAGCGGTGATCATTTAACGTGATTAATTTTCTTCGAATTAATGAACTTAGGTGAGATTTAAGTTCATCTCTTAGATTTTCGTCGGTGTCATCGTAGGCGATGTAGACAGAGGTGATCATAGGTTTGCTTTAGTTTTGGAATGGATTTTAGTTGAAGCCACTGAAGTCTTGCAGTTGAAGTTCTTGCTGGTTTATTGCGAGTGCTAAATCTTGTAGCTTTTGCCAGCAGGGATCTTCGGAAATTGGTTTTCGTCTGTATTCTGGCATGATTTGAGCGATTTCGCTGCTGCCAATTGATTCGGGAAATGATTCCAGTATTATGACTACGACGATGAGCAGTGCCTGTTGAAAGGCAACACTTTTCCCTGCACAGTAAGCGATATCAAAGCAGGCGTTGCAGGTGCGACCTGCACGAACTCGTACACCAAATAGCATTGGTTTAAGACCGACTTGCCACTGTTCGGTTTCGGATGTCCACCGTAAATGTAGATCTACGGTCGGTTGTGCTTTGTTAAACCTCATAATTTGTTGTAATTTGGGGTATGTGAAATTTTATAAGAACTTTGGAAGTTCCTCTGATCTCTTTTTCATAGAACAATCAAGCAATTACGGTTCTCCGTTCTTTGCTGCTATGTTTAATAAGCTAGAACAACGGTATTTGTGTTTTCAGTTTTGGACTTAAAGCTTGATTAATTGCTTTATGTTGTTTTTTCTATTACTTTTACTGTCTTAGTTTTAAGCGCGGTTTTCTTACTACTAGCATGTCTTGAAGCAAAAAATATTTGCGGTTGTATGAGAGTCCAACGGTGCGCTGAATCGCATTCCAAGCGGTCTATAGCAAAACCAAGCTTGGCACTTTCTAAGCACACAATCTCTTGAAATTCTATACGGGTGCTTCTAGCGGTTAAGATGCAGCTATCTGATTCGAAAATTTGTGTTCAGTGATGGTGTGGTTGTCTAGGGAAGCTGGCGCTAGAATCACAAGAGGTCATTTCCAAGCATCAGTACCGATTTCTAAGATATGAGTGTTCAAGCGAAATTTGATTGTTTTTCTTCTATTTAACAATTTTTCGATAGAAGTTACGCTCTGGCGGCACTCCAGCTTCTTCAAGCATTGCTGCCATTGTTTCTTGCATTATACGGCTAGAAGCGTGGTAGGCTTTTTTGAGTGTAGACTCAACGGATTGACTGAGCTGTTCAGAAGAAGAATGCATCGCCTCACTTGAGATAGAGACTCCGACTGGCGCTTGCAGACCATTGAGGACAATAGAAATAAAGGTATCGTCGGAAATTTCCTCAATCTGCATAGCTTGTAGCTGTGACTGTACTTTATCTGCGCTTGCTTGAATCTTTTGTGTTGCTTTAATTATTTGTATCAGTTCATCTCGGTCCGAATCGTTGGACGGTCGAGCTTTTTTGTGGTTTTCCATCATTAACTTTGCCTTGTGCGGTATTCAAACTAAAAACTGATTTCTGAATTTTGATGTTGGTGCAACTGCGCCTTTAGGAGGCGCTACATCATATTACTGAGTTTTTCGTTAGATCGCTATTTGCCAAATTTAAGCCCCTGACTCTAGGTTGGAAGCCTATTAATGCTGGTTTTTCACGAGTACTAGTGCCTCAGCACTGTCCAGCTAGTGGTCAGTGTCTAGATCCGTCACAGCGATCCGGTTCTTTCGGTGGAGTTCGTGTTTTTAATGCCTCAATTCGCTTTGCTTTATGAAGGAGTTCTAGCGTTTTTTCGAACGAAGTGCTTGAACGCGCTCTGCTAAAACTCCCTCTAAAGAGTAGACCTCAAGATGTGAATTTTCAGCGTATTCACATCCCCCAATCTGAAGAGCAAGAACATCTTTTTGAACATCAATAAGAAAATGCCAACCCGCTTTTGAATCGAATCTTACAGCATCCAGTACAAATATTTCCTTGTTTGCTCTTTTTGCAATTCCTAAAGCATGATTCTCGAAAATGTTGAAAGCGGTTGTTGTTCTTCCTATTGGAAGAAGAAAGATACTTCTCTCCTTATTTTGCTCGATAAAGGCTTGAAGACATTCTATTTGATTTGGATTATCTTTGATATTTCCATAATCAAATAGACCCATCGAAGAATGCATAATTAAGACTTGTTCTATGGTTGTTGAAGTAGAGATAAAAACATAACCAGAACAGGCTCCATGTCCTATACTTACAACTGGAAAGTCGTTGTTTTTCGTCAATAAAACTGCGGATTTTTCATAAATTTCAATGCAATTATCTATGCTTTTTTCGGGTAGAAAGTTAATTAAACTTGGCATTGTTCTTAAGTACTCCAGACTCATTTATAGTTAACGCTTTATCTCGCGCACAATCATGCGGTTTTAATTTCGGTGGTCGTGAAGCGCTAAACTACGAAATTTCTACTACCGTTTCTTTAGCAAAATCCACCTTTATCTTAATGATTATGAACCTACCAATCTTTGGCAAGCAGTTGTTATTTTTACTGAACGCCGCTTCAATGCGCTTTCTGCAGCCTGAAGGCGGGCGAATTCGGTCAAGAGTTTTGAGGTCAGTCTGGGCAAGCTACTTTCATCCCCCGATGAATCGTTGGGCGCTAAACTCCGGAAGCGCGGGCAACCCTAGAGATGCCTCCATACCCCAGGCTCTGTGCTTCTGTGGCAAGTACCAACCACTGTTGTCGTTCATCGAGATGCGGTAAGATCAGCAATAATTTCTCGCACAGTTTCTGCTCATCGTCTGGTGAATGTGCTTCAGTCTGTTCCATTAATAATCAATTGATACAATCCTTGGTTCTTGAGGATCAGTCAACTCAAGCATAAATCCCAGTTCAAGCGGTTCAGTTTTTGCAAGAGCTGAAGTTGAAGGCAAATATCCTGTTGCCCTTACCCTTGCACTCACTAAATCTGATCCTTGAAGTTGGGCGAGTTGGATGTCTTCAATCACAACTGTATGATACTTGGAATGCAGGATCGCATCTCGAAAAGCTGTGCGACTGCTAACTGGAAGTAGGTCTAGCTTCTGTTCCTTAACTGTTGTCTCTGTGCGATTGCTGTAGGATGTTGTAATCCAATCATTCAAAAACCTGAACACTGCATGATACTCAACTCTGAAATCGAGCCATGTTGCTTGCTCGCGGAGCGTCGAGTGATCCTCAATCGATTCATCTAGCACGATGCCAAATTCACTTTCAAGCTGATTCTTTAACAATGTGTAGGGTATCGTCGCGCACCATCCTGCCAAATCCCAAAAGTCCGACTCTTGCGTTAACGATTGATACCGCTCGATCGACAAGCTCAAAGCGTATCTCCAAATTTCTGCTAATTTTCGCTCTGTTTCAGTAAACTGCTGCACGTCGTTAACCTCTTCATCAATAGACATAATTTTGTTGTCTATCTGCTGCTGTTCGGAGCTTGTATGCGTCAATTTTTGGGAGTAGTCTGGAATGTCCCTATAATTAATTGGAGCTATTCTCTGAAGAATTTCTGGGACTGCATCGAGATACCGCAAGGTATGAGTGAGTCGATTTGTGCTGTCTCGATAAAAACCCGTATCCATCTTGCCTTTTGCAACGATTTCAGCTAGTTGCATATCAATTTCCTGATCGAAGCCAAGATCGGAAAAATTGAGAAGTGCAGACTGATGATTGTCAATCTCCACAGCTTCAGTAGTTCCTTGGGCTTTGAGTCTTTCAGCCAATTCAACGTTGAGAAATTCCCGCTCCTCCGCGCTCGCTTGCTTAAGCCACTCTTCCCGTTGCACCTCACTCAAATTTAGAAATTCATCAAGACGCATGAAGGAGTAACTCCTGTTATCTGAATGTATAGCCTCATTGTACTGTTGAAGTAGAGGTTGTACCGGCTATTTGTTGATGGTTCCTTAGGGTTGAGTTAGTTAGATTATCACTGTATAGAAACGGCAGGTTCTATTCCAGTACACTTCGCAATTTCGATTAGATAGTTTTAAGCTATTTCTAATATTGATCTTCTCGTTTTCAAATTTCTGGAATTTCCAAATCCTTAAATAATGCTTGATAAATCATTAATGTAAGTTGTTTCCACATAGATCAGCTTATGATTGTGCTGCTGCTTTCTAATAATTTTAACAACTCAACAACTCATTCAGATTCTACGTTTTACTAGTATTTTCACGTATGGTAAGAATATCTATGATATCCTTTTGGGCGTAGGCGGCTTTCGTTACCGAGTCTATATCTTCATCTAAATTCGGAGGGGATGAGTCTTTATCCTGTTTTGCTTGTGATTAGTTGCGTTGTGTTTTCTGTACTTGTTGTGTCTTTGAGATTTGTTGTACTAACCTATGCCAGAATCTTCTTTAGGTTTGTCTATTGCTAATTTGGTTCCCCAGCAGGTTGCTGATGAATTATGTCAGGACTTTGCGGTTCGTTTGAGTTCAAAGTTGGAATTAATGGGTATAGATTTTGCGTTTCCTGCTTCTTTTCAGCGATTTCCTTTGCATCAAAGCTGCTGCTTGATCACAGACTGGGCGAAGACGGGTAAATCTTTAACGCTGGAATTGGCGGAGCAGAATTTACGTCTAATTCTTGATGTTCTTTATGATCAGCAAGCTGATGCTATCTGGCATAACTATCAGTGCTTTGGATCGCCTCATGTTTCTGGAGGAGTATCCCTTAAATCCTGGGAGCTTGCGCTTGCTGCGGCTTTTGCTCGTCATGCTGTTCTAACTACTGGTGTTATTGGACGAAATGGCTTTCGATCCTTGACTGGGAAGTCTGACTTGGAGGTGGAGACGTTGCATAACGAGTACTGGGATAAACGAGGTGGAAGAGTTAATGCCTTCGCTCCTGAAAAAATTCAAGCTTTACTTGCACAGACAGGTGTTCAGGGCTTTTGATTACGGTTGAGGAGGTTTAAGTTCGATTGTTTCTTTTCCTGAGGTGAACTTTATGGGTAGTTCCGATATTGCAGCAATCCGAGCATCAGCTACAGATTTCCTAGATAGGATATGAACAATAACCATACATAAAAGCTCTGGCAAATGTAAAGGTTTGACAGTGGGTTGCAAGCTTGAATAACAGCTTGACTGCCCAAAAGCGATGACACAATCGAGCATACTTGCGAATGAACTGCTTCGCTTGCAGCCAAACATCTTCAATCGGATTTTGCTCCGGGGCACGAGGAGCGAGGCGAACACAAGTGATGTTCCATTGCTCAGATGACAGTCCTGCATTGACTTGAGCGAGAAACTCTTGCATCATGGCTGAACGATGGTAGTTGACTCCATCCCACACGATGATCAAGCGAGTGGACGGGTCGTAGCACGATTGCAGGTACTTGAGAAAGGCAACCGTGTTGACCTCGTTGCCCGCACTGTACTCTTGCACCACCACTTGTTTGGTCAAGTAGTCCAAAGCTCCATAGTAGGTTTGACGCTCTCGCGTTGATGCAATGGGCACATCCACCCGCTGATTCCGCCGACTCCAGGCGTATCCACTCACATCGCCCCACACCAAATGGCACTCGTCGAGAAACAACACCCTCACGTGCCCACTGGCAATTTCGCTTCGCCACTGCGACAAGAGCGCCAAAATCTCGGTTTTTTTTCG
Organism: Leptolyngbya sp. AN10; assembly: GCF_050565645.1. Classification (NCBI taxonomy): domain Bacteria; kingdom Bacillati; phylum Cyanobacteriota; class Cyanophyceae; order Leptolyngbyales; family Leptolyngbyaceae; genus Leptolyngbya; species Leptolyngbya sp. AN10. Next base: position 49,889 of record NZ_JBNXVP010000016.1, on the reverse strand, counting down.
CTGACTTGATCCACATCTTTATCGGGGTGCGTCGGGTGTGACTTTTTCCAACTAAATCCTGCTTGTTGCAGCAATGAATAGTAGCTTTGGCGTGACTGATAGACCACCCCGTACTCCGTTTCGAGGTGCAGCATCACTTCCTCAATTGTCCAGTAATCCTGTTGGTCGAGCCATGCCAGTAACGATTGTTTCTGTTCCTGAGTCAGATAGCCTTGCGTCCCCCAGTAGTTCGACTTCAATCCCTCGACTCCGCCACGCTCATAACGCTTGTTGGCTTCTGTGATAAACCCGATGGAAACGTGCATCACATCTCGGATCTGGCGATACCGGTATCCCTGCTGACTCATTTGAACCGCGAGGGCACGTTTGAGTTCATTCGCAGGCGGATTACTTTGGATGTACTGTTGAAGCTCAATCATCAAGTTGGTGTTTGGGTTAGGAGTCACCTGATTGTATCACTGTTCACATCCTATCTGGGCAAGCTGTACTTCTGATTGGCTTACCCAACTTCGTAAAGGGCATCGGGTTGAGGTTTGGTATTTATTCCATGGTTCCTGGCTCAAGCGGATTTTGGCGATCGCTAATGTCTCTCATTCTACAATTTTCATTCCTGGTGCTTCTGACACCAATTTGAGGGGGGTGTGGGGTGGATCTGGGGGATACTTTTTTCGAGAGACAGGGGTCGATGCGAGATCGATTTCTGTAAAGTCCGGTGAGGACGTAGATTTTATTACTCCTGCTGCTGGGGAAGATTACACCGTGTGTCGCTTTGACTCTAACCAATCCGAAGTAGATTTTTATCCCAAGCCGGAAGAATTAGGCACTACTCTTGAATGGTTGCTTTCTATTACCTCTGGAACGTTAGTTGCGATTCATTTCTGGGTAACTCCCCAGAACGGGCGATCTCGTCGATATTACGTGTGTCGAACTGTTCAGAATGTAACTTCACAGTATATTTTTGTTGCTGATGCTTCTCCAGAGCGAGTAATGGGTTTGCCTGCTAAGACTGCTCATGGCAGGGGCAAGTTTGAGCGTAGTACGGGATTTCGGTTGAATGCCAGGGATTCTCTAGGAGACTTCATTAGCCCTATGTCTTGTGCCGATTTTGATCCGTTAGGTAGAACAAGCTTAAGCCACGTTGAGGCAATAGAGGCAAAACCATTGCCTGTATGGAGGTTTGATTCGTTGGTCGATAGCTCTATGACGCTCTGGAGGCGTTGGGTTACTGACTCGATTCACTTGATTTCGAGCTTGGTTTACTTTGAGGTAGGACAGCGGTTTGGTTTAAGGGGATGCCCCCGATGTTATCCAGAACATTATCGGGATCGAGTGCTTCCGGAGAAAGGACCATTGGCGCGGATTAAGCACTGGGAGGATTGTCACTCCAGCGTTCTTCTGGGTAGGGGCGATCTGCAATGGATACTGGGAGAACCACAAGTTGTGGATAGGACAGCCATAAGCGAACTCCTTTCAGGGCAAGCGGAAATTTCAATTTCTCAGTTAGCGAACAAGCTTGATCAAACTGCGTTGCAGGAGCGGTTTTTAAGTTCTTTAGAGTTCAAAAAGTGGGAACTTGTGAATCAGCAAAGGAAAAAGTGTGATGTGGTACTGGATAGGTTGGTAAAAGCGTTCTTTTCTGACTTCTTGCCAATTGTGTCTCTTGAGTATTTGCGATCGCTTGATAGTCTTGAACTTACTCAGAACCTTGATTTTTGGGTTAGAACTATTTTTTTGCGTTTGATTGTGAAGCAAAACTTTTCAACCCAGGGGCAAGTTGAGAACTTATTGGATCGTTATTTTTGTCGTGATTTTGTGACGGTAAGTATATTAGAAGAGTTAGGTGTTTTGAGCGAGCCAGGATGAATCTATACTGGTCGCTGCGATTGGATATTTGTCTCTCTATTAATATTTTTGCTCTGTTGTCGTTGAGTTAATTCTTGGTTTATGGTTCTTCAGATTAAGCCCATTGATTCCAATCTGCGTGGGAGTACCGCATTTTATAAAATGCGGAAGGCTCCAGAGCTTTATGAGTGTGATGTTCCTGAATATCTGCTCGATACTCCTTCTTTTGAATTTTACCCTATTGGTTCTGCCAGTGGTTTTGAGGCATGGCTTCAGTCGCTTTTTTCTGATTCAGGAGCCAGGGGTGTTTGTTTTGGAGATGCTTCTGTTGGCAAGACTTTTGCAGCAATTCATTTTGCTCGTAATCATTCTGCATTACAGTACCGCTATGTGTCCCAACAGGTTCCTGTAGTTTTTATTCGACCAGAACCTTGTACTCTTCTTTCTTTACTGAAGGATGTCTCTTATGATATTTTTCCTTGGGTTGCCGTTTCTCAGTGTCGAGGTCGGGCCGATTCTGGAGGAGCAAAGTATTGGCAGCCGAAGGCTGTGGAACTACTTCGGGCGGCTAAAACAAAGTTGTTAATTGTTGATACTTCTTCTTTATGGCAACCCAATTACTGGAAGGAGGTTCTTCAGTTTTTTGATGAAGTTATTCCTGATATTTCTGTTGCTTTGATAGGCACCCCTCTGATGATTGATTGGTTTATGCATCAGACTCCTTCACTCTGTCGGTGGCAGTCCTTCTGTTACAGCTGCTTGGATGAACACCAGTGCCTAGAACTGATGCGGTTGTGGGAAGTGAAGGCTTTGGGGAATCATTGTATTGACTGGCAGGGTTGTAGCCAGTTATTAGCAGAGATTACAGGTGGACTTCCAGAGCGTGTTTTGGGTGTATTGAGGTCGGCGTATGATTTATCATATCGACGGCAAGCTGAGCAGGAAATAAATGCTGAACAGCCCAAGAAATGCTGGATTTATCATGATGATGAGGGCAATTCAAGGTCTACCTATCCTGATAAGTATTGGTTTGGAAGCCAAGAGAAAGACGATGCTGCCCTTGCTCGTAAAGTATTGGAATTAAAGAAACGAACTTTTAACATTAGTCGTTTTATAGAAACACTTTCTTGTGAATTAGTTAAGCTTGAGCAAGCTAAAATTGCTTCTCTTTCTTCTCAACATTTTTTTCAGTTAAGACTTTACGAGAGTCTAAGAGAGTACCGCTTAACTTCTGAACAGAAGCCACTTCTAACTGTTTTGCAGTTAATTGGAGATGATTATGTGTTGAGGCAGTCTATTCGAAATAGGGTTATTTTTGCGTTTGAAAATCACAGCTTGGTTGGGGATCTGCTTTTGGAAGATCTTCGTATTCAGTGGGATTATGTGGATTTTAGTACCATAGATGGGGCAGGGATGTCGCCGGAGAGGATTGCTTATGCTTTAGATGCCTATTTTTCTTTGAAGAACCAGTCTGATGTTTCGACTTTACCTGATTTGGATTCTGTCAGTGCTATGTTGTCGTCTTTTAATCCTTCGATTCGGCAAAGCTCGGACGATTCTGGTGTTTCTAGGTATTTAACCTCGTTTTTGATGAATGAGTTGAGTTTGTCCATTATTAGAAATAGAAGAAGGTCCTAGCTAACAAACTTGCGATCAGTCGATTTTCAAAGCGTTCGCAAGACGGGTTGAATCGCTCAATGCGCTCCGCACTATTTGAGTTTCCTCGCTTACTGAGTAAATATTAAACCAGTGGAAGTGCTATCCCAGCATGCACCACGCCCACTATTAAGATATTGAAGATAAGTCGCCATTCCAGTGGGTGCATTCAATCGAGAGTATCAAGGTTCGGAGATTGCTATTAGTGCCGCTACCGTTTCAGCGACCTCGGCATAATCCATTTCGTCGTCTTAGAAAAATCGTTGCAGTCGCCTTATCGAGCGAATTCGTCTGAATCTTAGCTCAACAACCCATTAACAAGAGATCTGGCGATCGGGGTTGTACTTTGTGTTAGCAAGGATTAATGACGTTTGAATTAATCCTTGCTAACGTAGTAGCTTCATCGCTATAGGTCTAGTGATAATTGTTCTGAGTTCGATTCTTCTGCTGTTTTGATTTTAGAACCACGAACGGGTTTTGATTCGGATCGCTTTTGGCTGGAAGTGTTCGCAGAGCTTTCAGGCATTGGGGATGCGATGACGGGAGTAACTTCTGGCTCAGGTGCTATCTGGAGATGCGGCTGGCTAGTCCATTCTTCAGATTGACTCTCGTTTGTGCGGGCAATCTTTTGGGTTGAGCTATATACTGCTTGAACCCTGGCAGCGCTGCACCGAAAGGGAGGTTCCGCTTCGTATTTGAGCACAAGGCGATCTCCTTGAACCTCAGTTACAAGAAACAGCGACTGAGCGGTCGGTAGAGGAGTTGTAGAATTTACAGATAACATGATAGACGGCTCTGGAAGAAGTGCCAGTTTTACTCGATCGCCGACTTTAATGGTGGTCAATGATGATAATCCGGCGACAAGTTGCTGTCGTAGTTCTTGCACAAGTAGTCTTGCTTCTTTGCGATTGTCGTTGAGCAAATCGATTGCGACGGTTTCTATTTCCGTTGGGGTTGCTAGCCGTAAATCACGAGGATTTCGCTTTGTTTGATTAGAGGTGTACGGATCGATGAGTCCTGCAGAACGTTGTCCCTTCAATTCGTGAATTTCGTTGATGCGCCATACCTTTTCAGGGGTATCATCATCTGCTTTCTCAACCACGTATTGACCTACTGCAATGTGGGGATTACCAAAGCAGCTACTTAATTCCGATCGTAACGATTCAAGAGCGGACTGAAAGCTGTCTTCGTTTTTCTGCAGTTCCTCAAGAATTGCCAGTGGATGGGGATAGTCTTCTGCTTCTGGCTTGTTCTGGGACTGTTCTAGTTCCTCTGTCGTGCAGGCTTCTAGTCCGGATGCCGGGAATTTAAGGTACACCTCGTCAATCAGATTGGCGCGGAGCTGTTGGGGAATATGCAGATCGACCATCAAAGGGTTGAGCGGATTGACATCGGCAACTGTGGTAATCTGCCCCAGCCAGTGTTCCAATCCGATCGGAGTGCGATCGACGCGGACGCTATCGCCAATTGCAAACTCGCATGGTGGTTGGCAGCAGTTATCACTGAGCGGCTTGGCAATCACAACTAGAATTGCTGGTACGCCCGTTGTGGCAAAGGTGCCACCCGGAATCTTTTCATAGACCCCATTGAGTTCGGTGAACCAGGTTCTAAATTCTTGGGCGCGGTCGTCCTCCCGAAAAAACGGTCCGTTTGACATCAGTGAAACAATGCGTTGTCCAGGTTTGGTGCTGTCAACCATCTGCTGCAGGTGAATGACATCGGCGAAGTTTTCAAACGGGGGATTGGCGACGACGGCATCATAGGTATCAATCTGGTTTTGCGCGTCAATCAGAAAGTCATGCCCTGAAACGGTAAAACCCTTGAGATTCAGAATTTCTCTCAAGTCTTCCTGGATCTCCATCACGACGGCGTTTGCTCCCGCAGATCGGATTTCTTCTGCGATCGCGCCACTGCCTGCTTCTGGTTCCAGCACCCGATCTCCAGGCTTGATGCGTGCTAGCTTGACCATACGCTGGGCAACTAATTGCGGCGTAGGGAAAAAGCTTTTGATGCCGCGACTGAGTACGTCCAGTTCTTTGAGTAGAAGCTGGGTTTTCCGCTCGTTGAGTAGTGGGTCAGGCAAGATTAGCGAGTCGATCGCCTGTTTTGCTCGATCGAATATGACTTCCTGTCCGCCAAATGCTTTCATGGCGGCGGCTTGACTATACTGCCCGTCTACTAGTGCTTCGACTTCGGTTTTTGCTGTGATCCGCCGGAGGGGATCTGGGCAGCAGTTTTGTTCAAGTGCATAAGCAATCCCCAGCAGAACCTGCCGGACGCGATCGACTTGAATGGCTCTGTGAATGCCTTTGACGGTTTCGCGCCGCCGTTTGTGTGTGACAGGTTTGTGGGGTAGGGTGGGGCACCCTTTTGCTTGAATCGTGGATTCTAAAGCACTAGCGGCAGACTTGAGGCGATCAATCTGCTTTTTTAGGGTTGAGTTGGGGAGTGCATTGCACGCTACTTGATTCGGGGTCTGGGGGTTCTGTAGCGATCGATCAAGCAAATCTTCATAACTGATAGTCATTGGAGAGTGGTTTGGATTGCTGTGAATTTGGATCGATGTGGTTTTCGTGTTTTCCACGCGTTAAGTTCATGAAAAAGTTGTGCTCACATCTTTGGATGAGCGAGCACAACTCAATACTTGTATGTGTGCTAGGGGAAAGACTGGCGATTCCTAATTGAGATAGTCGCGAATCGGCTCTTATTTTTGTTGCTCGCCAGTGAGTTGCTCTTGACAGACTTTTGGGTTTCACCCTGTCGCAGTAATTGGGTTCTTGGTTTTTACGATGCGCTTAAGCCTGTTGCTGCCTGAACGGGGTTATTTGCCGGAAGTATCAGAAGAGACTCTAAACCAAAACGGCGATCGCAGAAAATTGGTTGAAGCGAAATGACAATTGAACAGAGTGTTGCACAACTTAAAGTTTCAGCCGAAATCATTCAGTCGTTTGTTTTTCAGGGATAAAGACAGCTGAAAGGGTTTGAGATTGGTGCGCGTTATAACGAGAAGTGCGTGTTATGGCGAGCATTGATTTGAATCGAAGTAATTGCTGTCGATCTTAAATTTAAGCACAAATTGGTAAAAAGTCAAAAATCTATGGAACTGTGATTCATAAGAGGTGACGCTTCATGCGACGAATCTGTCTGATACCGAATCAGCTACTAGTGGTTGCTGAACCCGGACTATTTAGCCAAATAGTCCGGCAGAATCCTTGTACTGTTAGGCTAGAGATTTTCCAAGAGTTAAACTCGATAGGACTTCAAGTTTGTCATCAACTCCTTGAACTCGTCTTCGAGATGTTTTACTACAGTTTAATAACGCTGTGACGTTGTATCCGTGCTTTTTGAAGAGCAGCGTAGCGGTGGTAGCCTTCTAACAAGTTGTAGTGATATGACGCAATCAGCGGCGGGAATTGAATCCCTTCCTGCATTAACTCCGAATAGCCATCAATAAGATCTGGGTTGCAAAACGGTAAACATTCCAGATTTGGTCTCAGTCGATCGAGGTTCATGATTTCATATCGGATCTGGCGCGATTTTGAAACTTGATTGATTGAGTCGGGGTGATTTATTCCTGATGCTTTATAGTGCCGTAAAGCCCATGCCCGCAAAACTTCTGGCTTCGTACTAGTTTCAAATTCTAAGTACCCAGCTTCAAGAGGATGGAATTTGGCTTGCCGTAGGAGATCAACCAGAGATTCACTGAGTAGTTGTTCAAGGATTTTAACAATTTGAGATTGACTTAGGGTTTTGTGACTGCCAATTTTCCAGCTTTCGCTTGTGAGTTTCTTCATGTAGCATGCTCCTGATTTTTGAGCATCAATGTGCCATTTTCGTTCGAGGAGCGCGATCGCTGTATCAGTCTTTGTCGTTATGGACGCATTGCCCTCAATTCGGATTTTGAATTCAGTAGGATGTTCTTCGATCAAAACTTTTACACAGTTTTTAGTCATAATGGCTATTCAGAATCTACTGCTGATGAGACACTCTCTGTCTCAAGTTTATATCTGCAATCAAAGCATTCGACCTTGATTGCACCCGTAAAATCGGGATGAGTGAGGTTGTGCTGAATAACGCCACTAGTGACCGAGTGCTGATACCAGCTAATCACCTCTTCTTGGATTTCAATGTTTAGATGTCGGCATTTCACAGCGGTAGTCTCATCGAAACCTCACGATCAACAGCAAATTCTGAATACCCGTTATTTCTTCGGTCTATGAACTGCAATTATTCGATCGTTTTGTTGTGCTTACTAAAAGCCCATTTTTTCAACTAGAGTGATGCACAGATCATTAACTGCACGGTGATTGACTGCATGTGGCAATGTTGTTTTCTGATATAACACCTCCATTTCATCGAAGAGCCTTTTAGATTCAGCGCTAACTTCTGCATATGAATATTTGCAGTTGCGAATGTCTCTTAGGTAATCTGCGTCGCCAGCAACTTCACGATTGACAATAATTTTGCCGTCTTTGAGAATTTCACATCCCATACGAAGTAGACGGATAGAGTGCATTACGTGTTTTGCGTCGTATCCTACACGCATTTCCATTCCAGCTCGTTCAGGATTGCGTTTGTCTTTCCACTCTTGATACGCTTTCCATTCATTTAACGCAGCTCGGTATTGCTGCGATTTTTGAAGTAGGAGAATAAAATCCTTGCTGCTGCGCGTCAGAGCTTGAGCATAATCAACAACTGCGTCGGGTAAGGGGTGTTGCTTTAATACTCCTTTGAAGTCGATTTCCTCGACTAACAGAGTGTAGATTTGATCACTTTTTTCCATCCATTCGACGCGATCTCGAATGAGGAGATAGAGAAATTCTAGGAAACAATTGAGATCCGCTTTATCGAGGGCTTTGGTTTCATCGAGTCCGAAGTCAGTTGCTTGCGGTTTATGCTGCGGTGGATTCAAAAGCCATCGCCGATGATTCTCAACGCGTTTAATCTGTGCGTAAGCGTAGCCACAAAATGAATGCTTGATTTTCTTGCTGTGAATGAGCAAAAGATTTGGCACAATTTGCAGATGAGTGGCACAGTTCTGCTAAGCCAGAACCCACAAATGTTTTAGGCTTCTAGCCCACTTCCAGTCATTCCCGCTTAAATACAGCTCATCTTAGGTTGTCAGGAATTAAAACGCTCACTCAGAGCCGCGTTGACGGATTGTGCCATTGATTTACGAATTCCGCCATATTTTTTGCTAATTCACACCAGAGTAATTCAAGAATATTCGGATTTGCTCCGGCTGCTAGCTGCAAGTACTTTCGCAGTTCGTAAATCACGCTGTCAGGGGCATTGTCTAATTCTTTTAATGTCCCTGGTTCTGTGTTCCAGCCTTTGTCTTTCTGCTCAAATTCACTAAAGCCGAGATAGTACTCTTTGGGTGCAACACAAATTCCTTTATACTCGAAATCTGAGTCAGGTAGGTTCGTTTGGTAGGACTGGCTACCCGCGATTCCCAGCAAAATTGTTCTTTGTTCTACGAGGGTTCTTTGCATGTGAAAATAGATTCTGAATTCAGAATCTCTCCAGAATTGATGGTGGTAGACAGTTTTGTTGATCGAGTAAATCCTAATATCTCAGTGAATGAGAACAATCGCGATTCGATCAACTAGGCTATTTGTCGAATTATTCCTAGTTCTGTACAGAACTGATGTATACCCGTTGCACAAAGGCGTAGAGGTATATTACATCAGGAGCGGCAATTCGTTCTTTGCAACAGGTGTTCATTCGATTTCTAAATATTTAGTTTTACTTAAATCGGAACACTAATGTTTTCGTTGTTGGGTCCTTCGTAACTGCACTGACGGTTTTGAGCAAGCTTTACTGTATGATTTTCTTTCTGCCTTACAGATTTTTAGTGAGCAACGATCGTAATCCATAAGTGTTTCCAAATTGCTATGGCTCAGATCTCTGTTTAGTTTTGAGAGACTGCGTTAGTTTGTAGTAAGAGGGGTCGTCCATCGGCTCATCCCAACTCCATCCGGATTGTTCTAGGTACTTTTGTAGTCCAGGATGATGTGCGAGTTCAACATACGTGAAGCCGTGAGGATTGATAGCGTGAATTGCCTCGATTAATCGAGTTCCATATCCTTTGCGTTGCCAGTGAGATCGAACTTGAATGTTAGCAACATCCACACCCCAAAGAAACTGGTTTTTGATTAAACGGGGTCTAACTCGGAGGTAAACTGCCAGAATCCGGCTCTGTGAATAAATCCACGTTGCTTGCCCATACCCAGTGATTGGAGTAATAAACTGCTGAATTTCGGTAAGGTAGTGTGTGTAATCGGGAAGTGACATGAGATGCAATTTACATAAATTGAGGAACATTTAGAGTTTATGTCGATCTGCTATTTGGTCGGTTTATATTTTGATCTGTTCTAGCTAATTTTTTTGCTATGTACTGGTATTGTTTGTATAGCAACTTCTAAAAACCTAGCGCTAACTGCGTAAAATTGTTAACTACTCGTACCTGACTCATTGTTGACTTACCCGTATGTAGCAACATTACTGCGAGACAAAACCAATTCGATTGATTGGGAATTTAGGATTTGGATCAGCACAAAATTCTCTTCCATTTCTGTGTCAAGATAGCATTTGCTTGCCTCTATGACGAGAACTGATTTATGGCTAAAAAATCAAAAAAGAGTGTAACGTGGCAAGACGTTAAAAAACTTTGCCGCTTGAGCGACAAGACCATTTGTCAAGCTCAAAAATTAGGAATGTCGCCACAAACGGTACGAGCAAATCACGCTAGTACTCGATCGGAAAAATGGAAAAGCGCTACCGCAGATTGGATTCAGGATTTGTATGAAAAGCGATTTGGTTCCGAGTGATCCACGATTCTTTGTTGGGGCAGTTTTGATTCGGTTCAGGCAGCCAAAACTCATCATAATAGAGGGTAGGTCGTGATTTATCCGAAAAGATGGTTCTCATTACCCCAGATGCCAATGCATTAGCGAGACTAGTTCAGGATTGAACTTCAAGCGGAAAAAGCTTATTGCATTGATAGAACGGGTATCGCGGCAAAAAATCAAGCAGATCGCTAGATGGAGAGCAGATTTCAAGCATAGGAGAATTGCAATGCTGATTGAGCAGCCCTCAGAGATTAAAGAAGTTATCGGAACCACACTTGTTAATGCCGTTGTATATGAGCAATTGCTTCAGCTTTGGGATGATGAGCGGCTAGGGACTAGCCATACCAGTACTGATGCGTTCCTGCTTGCAGAACAGTTGAATTTAATTGAAGCCGCCGACTGGATTCAGTACGACTCTCCGGGCTACGAGTTCGGACAACAAACTGGACGGTGGAAATTAGATACGGGAAGAACGTTCAATGGCACCGTGGTTTGTCGAGCTTTAGGCGCAAGCCGAACTCACCAACTCAATAATGTTCCCAGACTTGTACTACGACATAATTGCGGTGGTGGAGGATGGGGGTATGGAGGAAGCGGACCTCACGATTTGGCTTTGAACATTTTGACTTACTTTCTTCCTCCTGGAAGTGCCTATGGAACGTCTTTGTGGTTTCAGAACACGGTTTCATCGAAGCGGGCAGCAGAACTGCATTCCCCTTTTGCCCGCACATTTCTCGTTGATCGGGCAATGACTGATTGCTTTGATCTTCCAGAGTTAATAATTCGAGATTGGATCAAAGCGGCTACATAAATTAATTCATCCTGCTTTTACCAATGATCTCAACGCTTTTTGATGAATTTTGCATTCATCTCACACTGAATTGAAGATGATCTCGATCTAAAATCTTAACCACATTATTCTGCTAAAACTCACTTCAATGCTGTGATCCTTCCAGATAAACAAAGAGCTACAGTTCGTTTTGGGTGAGGTCTTAAAATGTGGACGACGATGCATTTCCAATTGGTCGGTAGGAGCGCTAAAGTTACCTCAGATTGGGGCGCTTATTGATTTATAGTACAATTGTTTCGTGTAAGCTATTCCTGATTAGTAAAGGCAATGACTCTTTCTAACGATCTTCAAACCTATCTCAACCCCCGGCAGCAGTGCTTGATGTTTCTCGATAACCAATGGTGGTTAGTCAACCTGCGTCAAGGAATTCGTCTGGCTGAACCGAATGATCTGAGCCGAAATCTTCCGCAGCTTGAGGTATGGAGATTCAAGCAAGAAATTCGTCAATCCTCGGCATATACAGAAATTGCCACAAATCAAGCCCACTTAACTCGATGGACTCACACCAATCAATGGCAAGACATTGTAAAAGCAATCTCTCCTTTGCCATTTGAAATTGCTATTCAGGATTGGAGATTTCGCTTACAGTATACAACTGTGGTTAACATTGTTGCTTGCTCCAGGTCGCAATCATTAAATCAATGGATACACTGCCCAATTGCGGCTCTACCCCTTCAGAGTCTTCCATTAATCTGGTTACAGACAAGCCATGAACAGATTCTCAGTATTGCACCGGAAGGTGCGGCTGTGTTGTGGAAGGAGTTAGTAGAAGTCGCACAGCCCAGTCCAATTTGCGAGTTTGTTCGGTACGACAGAAATTTAACAATGTCGTGTGGGTACTTCGAGTGTCCATACTGCCTGAAGCAAGCATCACTTGAGCAAGATGCTCATTTATCAACCTGTACCCATCAAACTGAATCTTGCCTCATTTTTCACTATGGACGTAATCAACTGAGCGAAGTTGATGATCTCCAAGTAAATTTTCCGGAGTATTTTAAGCGAACTAAAATGTATCGCTCGTAGCGTATTTTATCAGAAACGGCGATTGCCAAAAGCTGGGTCTAGTTGCTAGGAATTGCTAAATCGAGTAGCAAGGTCAATATCAATTCCTCATGTCACTAGATTTCTAAGGGTTTTGAGCCACAGTTAAAGGCTGTTGCCCTGAACCCCAATAGAATCTACATCGGCGATCGAGCAGTTGAGTTTAACTTGATGAAACGGTACGCCGTATCGATTGATCAAGGTGATCTTCAGATCAGCGTCTCCAATTTCCATTACTTTACAATGAAATTTGATTGCGCCATAAGTTCCACCAAAACGATGTAATACAATTGTCGGTTCACTAACTGGTTTGCAGTCAAACAGGTCGGAATCCATAAGGCAATAAATTGGATATTCTTCTTCCTCGTATGTCCAATCTTTAGGATTAAATGGCGCGATATCAATCTCAACAATGTAGGATAAACCAAGTTTTGCTGTTTTCGGATAAGTGACGATTGGTGCAATATTAAGGCTGTTCATTGTGAAATCTTCGTGTGGGTGACAGCGACGCTGGGTCGGGATTGATCTCGCCTAGCTCTGTGTGTTTATTAGGATTTGATTTCTCTTTGTTGTTTGATCTGTTGATCTGTCCAATACATATCATGTTCTCGATCCAGGATTTCTTGCTTGAGAATTTCAATTTCTTGTTCGATCTCACCTCTATAGGCTTTGAGAGATGCTTCGTAATCTTCGAATAGGTCAGCTTCTTTGACAAGTGCAGTTGCATTGAAGTCATCGTCAATTTCTTTAGTTATGCGGTTAAAGTTGTGGATATAAACGAGTCCATTCGGCTGGATCACAACTTTACCGAACCAAGGACGAATTGGCTGATCTGAATCAGATTCCATCGGCTGCCGGATCGTCCAAGCATAACGATCTGTTGTAACTTGAAGGGTTTGTTTTTCTTCTTCATATTGGTCTTCTCGTAGATCGAATACGTCCTGCATATTACTTTCCTTTTGTCAGTTTGCCATTTTTTGCGGTGGAAGACGCCGCTGTTAAATTAAGTCAAGCGCCTTTATCTTTCGATGTGAAGATGGGGAACCTCGAAAAACCTATTATTGGAGTACAACATTGCCTTGACTGTATCGAATTCAATCACAGACAGGGAATGATTGTGATAAGCACGTCCATGATGGTGTCCATACACGAGCACCGCTCAATGATGACAGCTTGTCCATCTATCAGCTTCTCTGTAAAGGTCATTTTTCTACGACTCTCAAGCGTTTTTTCTCGTAAGTGAATTGGGTCCTGAAATTTCCACCCTGATTGACAATTCGTCCGATTGTGTCCCAGCTCCATTCGTACTTTTCGCTGCCGTCTAAAGCGCAAACCCAGCCGAATGGAAGTAGGCGACCTGCAAGAACTGCAGGTTTGTGGTTGAGTGTAACGTTGAGGGTCGCTGCACGATCGAAAATTTGATCAATTTTGGTTTGGTTCATTGTTTAGCTAATGAAACGGGTTGGTGGTGTTTGAAACTCTTCCGTTTCTCGATCGACAAATAGTGGTTCTCTGACTAGTTCTTGAAGCTGTTACCGAAGCGACTTCTAATATTGTTGAGGTTGACGGATGGTTAAAGCAACGGTCAGTTGAACTTGGCAAACTCTGGCATTTGGCACTTAACCTCTTGCAGCTATTTTGATGTCGTTATATCAACCGGAACAAATGAAAAGATTAGGCTTCCTACTCATTTCGCAGGAAGCCTAATCAGTATTTACGTGCACGAAGTGATCTCTATAGTGCGTGGACATCTTTCACCGAAACGCGTGTCATTCGTCCAATCATACACACACCTGAGTCTAGGGTCAGCATTTGCACATACACATCGCGATAAAGATGCCATCGTTTTTCAATCGCGATAGCTAGACTTTCATTCACTCGAACGAGGACATAGTCTCTTGGTAGCTTTTCTGTTTCGACCCAGTAAACTGTTGAGACTGGGTGCCGCTGCCCGTGCTGATCAATCAGTGACTGAATTTTTATTTCTCCGTTTAGCTGCACAATTTCTACTTCTTTGACACTGAGAAAGTGATTTGAGCGCTGTGTCATAAATAATCGAGATAGATAACTGTGGCGAAGCCATTCAATTTTCTGCTTTATTGCAGCTTCTGCGGCAAGCCGTTGAGTTTCTCTGCGTTGCCTTTCTTGCTCAAGTTCTGCTTTCCTTAATTCTGCAGCAACCCGATTTTGTTCTTCTTGTTGTTGCCTTTTCTGTTCAAGCTTTTTGGTTCTTAATTTTGCGGCAATGCGATTTCGTTCTTGATAGTAGGCACTCTGAATGTTTGTTGGATCTAAAATTTTGCGACAGCAGAGACAGATGACCCAGGTGAAAATTGGGTGCTGGATTTGAATCAACAGCCCAAAATAGATCCGCCCGGCGTAGATTTGTTGCCAATAGCGTCGGTTTGCCTCCTGTAATCGCTGGAAGAAATCGCAGCGCCGCTCTGGGTCTTTAATTTTTTGATCTGGAATCATCGTGGGCGAGATTGAGTCGATGCGGAGTGCATCCTTTAATCCTCCAGAGATACACGCGATTTGAACCCATGAATTTTTCAAGAGCCAATGTCGGGCTTGATGAACCCAAAAATTTTCTCCTCCAGGCGGGTTTGCGTTAAATCTGTCCTTTTTTGGATGCCCAAAATTGAGATAGACCTGGTCGAATCCCTGCTTTCGGTAAAGATCGCATTCCTGAATTAAGGTATCCCGATTTTGATACTTTGTTTTCAGTAGATAAATCACTTTGCGGTGGGTTTGAGGATGTGTTCCACTGACTCGGTTTGATCCAACGATCGCATCGGTTTCAAATCCTCGCTGTTGAAGTGAGATCGCGATCGTACTTTGCCACACGCCGATCAACTCATTTTCTGCTCGATAGGTGCTGCAGTACAGCTTCTTTTGAGAACTTTGGTGAATGTGAAAAAAGTGCGGCGTCTTCTCGAACGAATTTCGGTAAGCGACCCGTAACGTGCTGTCTTCTAGATATTGAGCAAATTCCTCGATCGTCTTTAACCGTAAATCTGTCACACAGTCCGCACAATAGAGCGCTTGCTCCACATCTTGTCGTCCATTTTGGCTTTTGTGCTTGAGTTCAGTACGAATTGCATCCTGCTGTAGCTCGGTTGCCTGAAGCAGAAGGATGCGAGGATCGATGATTTGTAATTTCGAATTGACAGCTTGGTAACTCATCGACAGCAGAGGTTAAAGAGAGAAAGAGTTAAATAGGACCAGGTTCGCAAGTGATGCTATAGAGTTGCTGTTCTGATTCAATTTCTTTCCATTCTATCGATTGCAATAATAACTGCCCTCTAGTTTGCGTTGAATTTTTTACAAACTCTCTAGACATCTAGAAGAAAGGTCACAAGCAATCGAACTTCCCGAAATCAAATTCCTGTCGGGACTCGGCTGGAGGTGATGATATCTTTGACCAATGCCTCTGAAGTAATGGCATCTAAGATAATCAACGAACTCCTTACCCGCACTAATTCATAGATAAAACGAATTCATAGATAAAACGAATTCATAGATAAAACAGGGGTTTATCCGATGAAAACGCCGGAGTTTTGCTAAAGCAAGACCTGAAGCTGCACGTTCTTAACCGAGAAATTTGCATCGGAAGTTACGAGAGCGACTGCTCTCGTAAGCGGTTGATCAAAAGAGCCGCAGTCTTTACAGCCTGATGATGCCGTGTTGAGCTATTTGCGCTTTTCGAAGGGCGGCGTAACGATGATAGCCTCCTAGTAGGTGATAGCGACGCGACACGACCAAGGGTGGAAATTGCACTCCTTCTTGCATGAGTTCTGAATAAGCTTTGATATGCTCTGAGCTAGAAAACATCAAATTAGCCGGATCTGGTCGTATTTGATCGAGATTTACAACTTCATACTGAATTTGGCGGGATTGCCGAATTTGATTGAGTGAGTCGGGATGATCGATTCCAGACGCTTTGTAGTGTTGTAGCGTCCACGATCGCAGCACTTCTGGATCGGTGCTTGCGTTAAACGCTAGATATCCAGTTTCAAGTGGATGCGCTTTTGCTTGCCGCAGCAGGTCGACGAGTGGTTGATCGAGCAGATGTTCAAGAATGTCAGCAATTTCAACTGGTTTCAGGATTTTGTGTGGGGCAATCTTCCAGCTTTCGCTTGTAAAATACGGGGTGACGAAGGATCCCGACCTTTCAACATCGACGTGCCACTTTCGCGCCAAAAGCGCGATCGCTGTATCGGTTTTAATCGATAGACGGAAATGTGCCTCGATTCTGATTGTGAACTCAGTCGCTGTTGCTTCTTCGAGCAAAACTTTTTTCTTCATTTAGACGTTGTTTGAAAGTGGTGAGCCTGTTGCGGACCTGTGTTGGACTTTTGATTGTCTCAGGAACTGTTTTAGCGTGAACGATCTCTGTGTATAGCTGCTGTTCGTTTACAGCAGAGACGCTTTGACGATATAGAGAAACACTTAAACTTAAATCTTTGCAATCGTTTGAACGTTGTAGAAGTGGATGTTCCATTCTGCTTCGCTTCCACGATCTAATTTTTCGTTGCATAACAATTCTAATCTATCTGTTTAGTAAGAATTGGAATTCAAGAATTTTACAGTTTTGACTCATGCTATAAACCATCTCACAGAAACAGCTTGGTCAGAACACTATGAATTGATGTTTACCCTACATCGAGAGCAAGCAGAAATTGAATATCTATTGGGTAATTTCGAGCAGTCTGAACGCTTGATTGAAATGACCTTGAAACAAGCAAAATCTGCCCTTGAGAAAGCAGAAATTTACCAACTGCTGATTGTTCTCTACACCATGCAGGGGAAGTATCAACCCGCGATCGAGACTGGACGAGTAGCACTTTCATCCTTCGAGATTGATATTCCTGAATCAGAGTTATACAAAGCCTTTGAAGATGAGCTTGCGATCGCGAAAACACAACTCGCCCAGCAAAAGATTCCGGCATTATTAGATCAGCCAGAAATGATGATTCCAGAGAAAAGAGCCGCTGCAAGATTGCTCACAACCTTAGGAGCGCCGACTTACTTTTCAAATCATGATCTCTGGCTGATTTGTGTGATGAAGTTAGTCAATCTTTCTCTGAAACATGGGGTGATTTCAGAATCTACCTATGGCTATTCTGAGTATGGATTGATTCTAGGATCAATGCTCGGTGACTATCGAGCAGGCTATCAGTTCGGACAACTCAGCCTGAAGGTTAGCGAAAGATTTAACAATCAAGCGGAAAAGTGTAAAGGCTGCGTGGTTGTTGGTGGTTCGGTGAATCATTGGATTAGACCCCTCAAAGAAGATGCTGAAATTTTCATGGAAGGGTATCAGGCTGGCTTAGAGTCTGGCGAACTTCAATTTGCGGGCTACAATATTGCCCATCAAGTGATTAATTTATTCTACCAAGGAGCCGACTTAGATTCCCTGCAAGACAAGCTTCTCAACTATCTAGCGTTTACAGAGCAAACACAAAATCAGCTTGCAAAAGATATGCTGCTTGCCTGTCAGCTAATCTTTCACAGTTTACAAGAATGTGATGTTAGACAATGCAAGTTTGTAACGAAAGAACTGAGCGAGACTGAATATTTAGCAGCGTGTGAGGCACGATCGAGTTTTGCTGCGATCGGCTTTTTCAAGATTCTCAAAGCTCAAGTTTTGTATCTCTATGGTTGTTTTGAGGATGCTCATCACGTGATCGGGCAAGCAAGGCACCTGCTTAACTATCTCCCAGGCTGTATCTCGCTTGCTGAATTCATTTTTTACGACTCGCTGATTTTAACTTCCCTGTATCTAACTGCGAGTGAGCTGCAGAAGAGTGAATACTGGCAGCAGATCATAACGAACCAACAGCAGATGGAAATTTGGTCAGCGACCTGCCCAGAGAACTTTCGGCATCAATATCTATTAGTCGAAGCAGAGATCGCCCGATTGCAAAATGATTCAATGACCGCGATCGACCTCTACGATGAGGCGATCGCACTTGCAAAAACGAATGGATTTGTGCAAGATTCGGCATTAGCAAATGAGCTATCTGCGAAGTTTTGGATCACTACAGGAAAAGAGAAGCTTGCCCAAATTTACTGGATTGAGGCATATCATCTCTATCAATCTTGGGGAGCCTCTACTAAAGTTGCAGATTTAGAACAGCACTACCCACATCTTCTAGTTTTAGGAAACTCGAGCGTTGAGCTATCGCACATTGCAGATGAAACCTTATCGATCACTCATATTTCTTCAACTAGCACTAGCAGCACCCAGATTCTCGACCTCAGCACTATTCTGAAAGCATCTCAAGCTATTTCCCAGGAAATTCAACTCGATAGACTGCTTGAAAGCTTGCTTAAAGTAATCCTGGAGAGTGCTGGAGCAGAGCGGGGAGCGATCCTTTTGCCCGAAGAAGATCATTGGAACATCGCGGTTCAAGGAAATAGCGATCATACAGATGTTATACTTCAGCCGCTCACTGAGGAAATGCTGTCTCTATCAATTGTCCAGTATGCGGCTCGCACTCAACAGAGGCTAGTGATTCATGATGCTACCAAAGAGCCAATCTGTGCAGCTGATCCCTATGTATTGACACATCAACCGAAATCAATTCTCTGTTTTCCAATTGCTCACAAAAGCAAGCTATCAGGGATTATTTACCTAGAAAATGAGCAAACAACAGAAGCGTTTAGCCGCGATCGCTTAAAAGTTCTATCTCTGCTCTCTACACAGATTGCTATCTCTCTCGAAAATGCGACGCTCTACCGAACTTTACAAGCTTCCGAAGCTCGCGAACGCGAACGCGCCCAACAGCTAGAAAAATCTCTTCAAGATCTTCAAAACACGCAAGCGCAACTGATTCAAACTGAGAAAATTTCGAGCTTGGGCCAACTTGTCGCAGGTGTCGCCCATGAAGTCAACAATCCGGTCGGCTTTATTGCAGGAAATCTCAACCATACAAAGCAGGCAGTTGAAGATTTAATTGGGTTAGTCCAACTATACCGTGAAGCTCTTCCTCAACCTGGCAAAGAGATTGAGAACGAAATTGACGCGATCGATTTAGATTTTCTGATCGCAGATCTACCCCAAATGATTAGCTCAATGAAACTGGGAACGGATCGAATTAGAGAGATCATGCAATCGTTGAGAAACTATTCCCGTATGGATGGCAGCGAGAAACAACTTGCAGATCTGCACAAAGGGATTGATTCGACCCTCATGATTCTCTCGCATCGCTTGAAAGCAACTCCCGAACATCCAGCCATTCAAGTGATCAAAGACTATGGTGATCTACCCGAAGTGCCTTGCTTTGCAGGTCAACTGAATCAGGTTTTTATGAATTTAATTGCGAATGCGATCGATGCTCTAGAAGAAGCAAATCGAGGCAAGAGCTATTCAGAGTTAGAAGTAAACCCCAATTGCATTACTATCCAAACCAGCATTGAAAACAACGATGCAGTAATTCGGATCAAGGATAATGGTGCTGGAATGCCGTATGAAGTACAACAGCGAATCTTTGAAGCCTTTTTCACCACAAAACCGGAAGGCAAAGGGACAGGATTGGGGCTTCCCATTTGCTATCAGATCGTCCGTGAGAAGCATGGAGGACAATTGAGCGCGGTATCAGCGATCGGTGAAGGCACAGAATTTGTGATTCAAATTCCTATACATTCTTGATGCTTGCTATCGTTCAATGGTATCCATCAATTTAACTAGCACTACTCCGTTAAGTAGTTTGAGAACTATTAAATGACAAGCATGATCGGCGGAACGACAGCCAGAAATCCTGTTCTAAAAGTACGATCGAGAGACAATACTCCTAAATGACAACAGCCTGAATTCAGCGCTGTGTCTGGCTCTTAGCTTCGATCATAGTTGTCGCGACACGTATGATCGGATAGTGAGGCAGGATTCCTGGCTGTCGTCACCCGCCAATGTCGCTGGGCACTTGTCCAATTTTGGTGAATCCGAGAATTCAAACAGTCCGAAACCCAGAAAGCACGTTATGCTGGTTCGCGATCGCAACTTCGCTTCACCAAAAGTGGACAAGTACCGGTAATCGTCGCACAATACCCCCACGCGATGCGCAAGGAGTGCATGAAGAAACGCTAAGAGCGAGATGTAGAAGCGGTTTCAAGGATGAATGTATGCGATAGAAAAAGATATCAACTGCACGGCTTGGAGGCAGGCAACGATGTCTGAAAAGAATGTTAGTCTTACTGTAGCAGGTTTAGAAGTTACTACCACTGAGCAAGCCAATCCTGCCATTCCAACTTGGTTCGCAGAAGCTTTACTGCTAGGACAATACTGGCAACACTGTGGATTACTAGAGCGCTTGCAGCAACAGGTGCATGTGAATCGAGGACGGGTGGGCAAGTATGAAGTGTGCGACTTTGTGCTATTACTACTAGCTTATGCGGTGAGCGGTTTGACGAGTTTAGAAGCATTTTTTGAACAATTGAGTAGTGTTGCATCTGTGCTGATGTCAGTCTGGGGTCGGCAGCATTGTCCGGTTGCTTCTACCTTGAGTCGATTCCTCGCTGATGTCGATAATGATGCCGTTGAAGCTTTACGCGAACTTTTTGAGAGTGCCCTACTTGAACACTCACCCATCGACCCAGAATTGGGCGTGACAGACCGCAGTGGCAAGCGATGGATGGTCTTTGATGTCGATGGCACGACGAAGGCTGTTCGGCATCGAGTGTTACTGACTCAAAATACTCATCCTGTGCTGAAGCGTCGAAGTCGAAATGCCTGTAAGCCAGGATATGCCGGACGCAAACGCGGGGAAGCCGTTCGGACTCGGACCACGATTGAGCAGGCACATACTCGTGAATGGTTGGGGAACTTTGCAGAAGCTGGGAACTGTAACTCGAAAGAAGACCTCAAGCGATCTTGCACCGTAATTCAGCGCTACTGTGCGCGATCTACTTCACCCGTGACAGCGCTGTTGCGCTTAGAGGATGTTTTAAAAGACAATTGAGGCTGTAAAAAAGCTCTCCGGTCATAAGCTGTAAATACGTAAAAGCACAGCACCGAGAGAGCTACATGAGTAAATCGTATCCCAGTAACCTCACTCCTGCCCAATATGAATTGTTGAGCGACCTGCTACCTGATGCAAAACCTGGCGGACGACCGCGAGAAGTAGACTTATGGGACATTCTCAATGCAATTTTTTATGTTTTGGTCGAAGGAGTGCGGTGGCGAGCGTTACCTGGAGATTTTCCAGCATGGCAAACGGTCTACACTTACTTTCGTAATTGGCGCAAGGATGGAACCTGGTTGAGCATTCACGACCGTCTCTATCGCTGCATCCGCATCGAAGTCGGGCGCTCTCCGAGCCCATCTGAAGCAATTGTCGATAGCCAAAGCGTGAAAAGTGCGGCAGGAGTGCATGCAGCAATCGGATTTGATGCAGGTAAGGTGATCAAAGGGCGCAAGCGATTCATCACGGTCGATACGCTAGGATTGATCTTACGGGTCTTTGTCACTGCTGCCAGCACCCCAGAACGCGCCGGCGGCAAAACTGTCCTCCAGCGGGTGCGACAACGCGGCAAAGCTGTGTCTCGCCTACACACGATTTGGGTGGATGGCGGCTTCGATGGCTTTCCCTTTATGCACTGGGTGGTCACCGTCTGTCATTGGATTGTCCAGGTCGTATTACGCCCGGAACAAACCAAGGGCTTTGTTCTACTCAAAAAGCGGTGGGTGGTGGAGATGACCCAGCCAGACTGCCGCTGTAAACCTCAACTTTTTCAGCCGAATGTTTCGAGTCTGTTGATTTAGATTGTTGTTTCATTATTTGCTTCTCCAAGCTAAACCTATCGCATTGCAACTTTTGTTGCTAAGTTCGTTCATCGTCACTCTCGTTGGATTGGGCAAGCACTGATGTTTCTCCTTGCCACTGTTGGCGCATTCGGTCACTAAAAGACATTTGACGGCACTTGTTGAGCCGCTCAATTTCAGCTTCGTCTGCTCGAATAATCCAGCGATAGGGCGGTTTTTCCTGCTTGCGTCCCTCAATCCAGCCTCGCTTTACCCACTGATACAGTGTGCCATCGGGAATGCCAATCTGACGTGCCAGACCCGGAATCCACCACTCTCCATCGGCAAGCGGCTCTTTGTTATATCCTTTCGGACGGCGCTGATGCAAGCCTAACCGTCGTAATAGCTCCAATGTACTTTGATGACTAAAGCCCCCTTGTAATCGAGGCGGACGGAAGCCTGATTGGTTTAATTGCGCAGCAATTGCTGCGGCATCAAGTCCCTGTACGACAAATGCTTGAACTTGTTGACACAATTGCGGATAGTAACTTAACTGCTCAAAGCTGGCGACCGGACGAACGACAATTTGCTCACTCTGAAATCCGCCTAACCATTCAATGACCAGTTTTACCTGTTCACTTTGTCCTTGTGCTTCGACGACAATCCGATTGATCAATTGCCTCATGATTTCTTTGCGATGAGCGTTCGTTGTTGTATTTGCATTCCATAAGGTCGGAATATCTTGTGCAAGTTGTCGAATAGCACTGCGTTCGACCTCGGATAGCGTCAGCGGCTCTTGAGCTAAAAAACGCTGATAATCTTCCTGTACTTGTTCTACTGTAGCAAGCTTTGCTTCCCACTCTTTTCCAAGTTGACGGGCGACTAATCGATTTTCAGGTTCAACCTGTCGGTAATGCCGTCCAGATCGCTCAGCTTCGATATTTGCGCGCTCCAATTTTTGCTGCCACAGCTTATCAAGTTCAGTCCGCTCTTGCTCAATAGATTGAGCCGCTTGCAGGGATAGTTCTAGTGCCGCAGGCTCTAATGCTTGCAGCACTTGTTGAGTGATAGCAACATCGAGCGAACGACCTGCGATGTGCTGGCAGCCTCTGTCGGCATAGTCCTTCAACCGCCGATTGCATAGGTATTCGTGTGTTTTTCCCTGACCACTGTAATGCACAGTCATGCGGCAACCACAGTACTGACAGACCAGCAAGCCAGAGAGTAAAGCTGCTCCATGACGAGCCGCTCCAATAGTTTCAGCACGGGACTGGTTGGCTGCGAGGCGTGCTAGATTCTGTTGATACTGCTCCCAGCTAATATAGGCTGGAAATTGGTCAAACACTAGAGCGTGCCAATCTTCCGGTGCATTCACAACCCGTCCCGTTTTCGGTCGCCCAGGTTGTTGTTTGCGCGGGTCTTGCTGCCGACGACCATAGGCATACGCACCCGTATAAGCTGGATTCTTCAATAGATTTTGTAAGGTCATTCGATTCGGTTTGCGCCACTCTAAATCGCCACGATTGATCCCTTCACGAATTCGCACTGGAATTTGAATGTCCGCTCGCACCAGGTACCGTAGCACTCCGTTCAGCGTCCCAATTTCCTCAAATTTTCGGAAAATCAAATGCACCACCTGTTGAGCTTGCTCATCGGGGTCAAAAATCACTTCTCCAGACGGGCGACGGAGATACCCGATGGGTGGGTCGAATGGCAATTCTCCACGTCGAGCTTTATTGAGCTTGCCTTCGAGCAAACGGGTTTTGAGGACATGAAGTTCAGCTTCACTCATTGTACCTTTGAGTCCGAGTAACAATCGGTCATTGTACTGACTCGGATCATAAATCCCATCGAGGTCGCCAATCAATGTTCTAAACAACGCGCAGACTTCCAGCAATTGATGCCAGTCTTTCGAACAGCGTGCGAGGCGCGACATTTCAATGCCCAGAATTAGTCCCACATGGTTCAGGCTGACCTCTGCCACTAGGCGCTGAAACCCGCTGCGCCCCACGGCAGTTGTTCCTGACTTGCCTAAGTCTTCATCAATCACCAGCACACGTTCGCGCTGCCAACCTAACGCTTCTGCGCGATCTACCAAGCCATACTGAAGTCGGGTTGATTCTTGATGCTCTAGGACTTGTTGGAGGGTTGATTGTCGCACATAGACAACTGCTAATCGGTCGAGATGCAGATCGTCAATCTTCTCAGAGCGGCGGTTGTGAGCTTCACGTTTAGGATTCATGATGTTCCTCCTGCTCCAGAGCAGTGATCTGAGCGCTCATCATCTCGGTGAGAACGGCTACTAATCGTTGGCGTTGGGCAAGGGATAACTGAAACCACAGTTGATGGACTGCTGGCGGTTGAGACGGGGGGGAATGGGCTGTCCTGGCATACGACACCTGCTTGTGCGTCTAAGTCCTGAGTTGCCCGGTGCTGTGCCACGAAAATCACTAACCGCAACAACCCTTCAATACTTACAATAGGGCAAACTGAGTCCTTCGGGTTTAGGGCGGTATTCTGACTGGGTGATTGAACGAACTCTGGGCTGGCTGATGCACTGTCGTCGCTTAGTTCGAGACTATGAGTTACTTCCAGAAACTTCAGAAACTTGGATTTACTTAGCAATGATTCGGATCATGGTCAGGCGATTGGCATAAAATTTGACCGACTCCGGCTTTTCAAACACCCTCTTAGATGGGCTGTATGGTGGTGCGAACTATGTTACCCTTCTGCAACAGCGCCAGATGACGTATATTACTCGCTGTCGCGACTATCATCTGCTCAAAGAGCCAACCGTCAAAGCGATTCTCGCGACCGCTCCTCAACAACAATACCTTCACCCTGATAGTCCTGAGATCACCCGCGATTTGTTTGATATTGAATGTTTGGATGCCACTCGTCGCGGCTACCTTGAACCGATGCGATTGATCATTGTGCGATTGATTCGATTCTCCAAGCAGAAGCCCAGTGTCGGCAAGTGTGAGGGTAAGTACCTCTACGAACTATTCCTGACCTCATTACCGCCCTCTTGCTTTAGTGCAGCAGATGTCCTCAGTCTCTACAATGGGCGAGGTGGATTTGAGCAAACGCTATCTGAAGAGGATAGAGAGCAAGACTGCGACCGTTGGTGTAGCTGGCAGCCAGAAGGACAAAGCTTCTGGCAAATCTTAAGCCAATGGGTGTGGAACTGGCGCATTCAAGCAGGATGGCAGTCCCAAGCCCAACGTCAAATCCGACAAACGCTTTGGTCGCCTGCTCTAGACCAGCTAGAAACTCAAGAGTGCTCAGCCCCGACCATTGCTCCCCAATCTTTGCTATCCACACCGACCGTTAACCCACAACTTGCACCTTCTCCCAAGTATGGAGCAATGGTTGCCGTTCCAGGCTGGGGACAGAGCCGTCATAAGTACTCTGGTAAAGATTTTAAGATCATTGATGATGAAGCAATTGAGTGCCCTGCTGGACATCAGATGGATCGTCAAGAGGTGCGCTACAACCGAGTAGGCGATATGCAATTGGTCTTTGGAATTAAAGCCACCATTTGCCGAATCTGTCCAGTCATTCAGCATTGTCATGCAGATCGCTCAGCCAACACACGCGGTCGTCGGATCTGGGTGACTCGTGCAAAACTGCCAACGCCACCACTCCTTGCAGAAGTGCCAGAAATTATTGTGAAACAAAGCCTTTCCGCACTGAACGTTGGCACACAAGCGATCATCTGGACAGACATTCCAGCCACTCAGTTTCGACGAAAGCTAAAATGCAATCTAGAACGCAATCAGATTCAGATTGAAGCAGTTTCTGCTCATCGCCAAGCTATCGATTCAGCTCAACCCTTGCTCACTCGCCAGCAACGCGCCCATCGCCGCTTGAGTTGGGAGCAACGCTTGAAACGGAATCAATTGCAGGGGAAAGCGGTGAATTGGAAAGTCCAATTTTTTGGCATCTCTTCGAGTCTTGCTGAGTTTCTCAAATGCCCACATATTCCCGGTTTTCAGCGCTCATGATGCACTCCTTGCGCATCGCGTGGGAACAGCAGTTGTTCCTCGGTAGCAATAAATCTGGCAAGCTGCTGCCGAATTCGATCCGAGCTTTGTTTTCGACGGTCTAGAGCACTGAAGGGTTCCGATTCACCCCGTTGTTTGCGATCGAGCGCGGTCAAAACTTGTTGTTTCCATTGCTGAGAGTCAACAACGAGTTGATCCACCCGTTGGACTTGGCTGGGATTGTCTGAAACCAGGTTCCTCAACTGACTCAAGTTGGCATCGATCTCAGCATTTGCTTGCTCGTAAGGTTCCAGAAAATCCTGCCTTCCTGTCAGCAAATATCCTCGCAGCCCCGTTTCCATGTCCAGTAGCAACTTCTGAGTCGTGTTCGCTTGGGAAATCACTTGATTGGTATGATCGACCCAACGCAGCGCAGACAACAACCGAGTGATTTGCCAAATAGACATCCCAGAAAGCAGCAACAATAGCACGATCGGCAGAGCGATCGCACGAGTCAATCTCCGGCGGAATAGGGACTGGGAGAGTGCAAGCAGCATAGCCTTATCATAAGGGTCAATTTAACGCAGCGCAGTCACTAGAAATCGTCTTACACACTTTGAAGTAATACTTTTGGGAAAAATTAATTAGCCAACCTTTCTCCTCGTCAGTAAACTTGCAATTGTTTTGACTAACTCCTCTGGTTCTAAGGGTTTAGCAAGATGCTGTTGAAATCCGGCAGCTAGGGCTTGCTGATGATTTAGTTCTCCTGCATAGGCAGTGAGCGCGATTGCCGGACTTTGCTGTGCAGGTCGCAGTTCTCTAATTTTTTGCAGCAGCATATACCCATCCATTTCCGGCATCCCAATATCACTGACAATCACATCGGGTTTGCTGTGGAAAAAGACTGCCAGTGCCTCGATCGCACTGCTAGCAACAGTCACGTTCGCGCCTGCTTGTTCCAGAATAAAGACGGCTAACTCTCGTGCATCCGGTTCATCATCCACGACTAAAACGCAAATATCTTCTAAGGGATGAGGCAACAGGGAAAGTGAATCTAGGTCAGCCCCCGTCTTGATACTTTTGCCTGCGTCCTGGATGAGTGGCAGTCTTACGGTGAAGGTTGCGCCCTGATCTTCTCCAGGACTCTCTACGCCGAGGGTTCCGCCGTGTAGTTCGACGAGGTGACGCACGATTGCAAGTCCGAGTCCCAAGCCACCAAACTGACGGGTGATCGATGAATCTGCCTGCCGAAAATATTCAAACACATGGGGCAGAAAATTTGGGTCAATACCTCGACCAGTATCGGTCACTTGAATTTGGGCATAGCGTTGTCGGCTTTGGCTTCTAGAGGAGGGTTGAGTTGAATTTTCTACTGGGGATCTAGAAAGTTCAACGACTTCTAACCGGACAGCTACCGTTCCACCGCTCGGTGTGAATTTTACAGCATTGGTGAGTAGGTTCCAGACAATTTGCTGAAGCCGCGCCGCATCGCCTAAAACTTGCCCAAGTTCTGGAGCAAAACTCGTCTGAAGCTGAATCGATTTCGCCTCTGCCGCTAACCGCACCGTTTCCAGGGCGGCTTCAATCGTCGATCGCAGATCAACCGGAGTCATGTTCAAGCTGAGTTTGCCTTGCAGAACTCGGGAAACATCGAGTAAATCTTCAATCAGTTGGGTTTGCAGTTTGGCATTGCGTTCGATCGTTTCTAGCGCATGAGCCGTTTTTGCTGCATCTAACTTGCCGCTAAGAAGTATCTTCGTCCACCCCAGAATCGGATTGAGCGGGGTTCGCAACTCGTGGGACAACACGGCAAGAAATTCATCCTTGACTCGATTGGCGGCTTCTGCTGCACTTCTAGCCGTGCGTTCTGCTTCATAGAGATGAGCATTTTCAATCGCGATCGCAATTCGATGGCTAATGTCTTCTGCTAACGCCAGATCCGCTTCCCCATAACGGCGCTCGGATTCTGCGGTGACAAAAGCAATTGCGCCTAGAATTTGTCCTCGTGCCACCAGTGGCGAGAGAATGCAGGACTTGAGACCCAGTTCGTGCAGGAGTTGCAAATGTTGCTCATTCTGCACGGCAGCAGCGAGGGCTGCATCGGAAATTTCAGCCACGAGTTCTGACATTCCTGTTCGCAGTACCTTGGGCACTCCTTGGGCTGCATCCATTGCCACGGGAAACTGTCGATGAATTTGCCACCCCAATTCCACTTTTGCCGGATTACGATGAGCCACAGCGATGCGGTGAATAGATTGATTTTGCACGAGGTCGATTGAACACCAATCAGCAAAAAATGGCACGACAAGGTTCGCCACCTGGGTTAGTGTGTGCTCGCAATCTAAAGAAGACGCTAGAACCGTGCTGACTTCCGAGAGAAACGCGGCTCTTCGCTGGTCTGCTTCGGCTTCAAGTCGTGCCGTTTGCTCTTGAACCTGCTGCCGTAACAATTCAGCGCGTTCGGCTTCGTTCTGTTTGCGCTCGGTAATATCCTTGTTAATGCCAATAAAGAAAAGAGGATTTCCGGCTTTGTTGTACACCGTTCTAGCAGTAGTTTCGATCGCCACCTCTGAACCATCTTTGCGCTGACAGGGAACTTCCCCGAAAAATCCTCCCGTTTCGTCCATGATCCGAATCATTTCTGCCAACTTTGTCGGTTGGATATTCGGGTGATGCAGGAAATTGACGGGTCGCCCGATCGCTTCTGCTGCCGTATAGCCAAAAATTTGCTCCGCATTCCCCAACCACCGTTGAATTTTGCCTTCTAAATCAGTCATCAGAATGGCATCTGGCATTTGTTGTAATGCAACATCCGAGATCAGTAGCTCCGCTTCGGCTTGTTTACGCTCGGTGATGTCATGCATGACTACGACCGCTCCCTGGCTCTGTCCCTGGCGATCGACAATTGCCTGTCCACTGGCTAGCAGAGTTCGCGGAGTGCCCTGTTTCGGGGCAATCACCATTTCAACATTCTGTACGGTTTCTCCCTGCAACGCCCGAAACAATGGAATCTCGTCTTGTGTCAGTAACGTTTTACCATCGGGCTGATATAAGTCGTAGCATTCTGCCCACTGACCCGGTGGCAACGGTTGTTCTGGCAACCCATGAAATTCTCGTGCTGCCTGATTAAACAGGGTCAAAATTCCTTCGGCATTGCACGCAACAATCCCTGCCTGCACAGTGTCTAGTAGTATGCTGAGTACTTCTTGCTCTTTTTCCAGCAGAGTTTGGGCTTGCTGTCGTTCTGTAATTTCTAATTGAAGTTGATCATTGGCTTGAGATAGCTCGATCGTTCGCTGTGCAATCAGATTTTCTAAATCTTGCTGTGTCTGTTGCCGCGCTGCTTCGGTCTGCTGCCGCTCTAGTTCGGTCGTAATTCGGAGGACAAAGATAGCTAGGAGCGATTCCGCAAGCTGGACATCCGCTAGAGGTTTCGTATCCATCACGCCGAGTAATCCGAGCGGTGTCCCTGTGGCATCAAAAAATGGAATCGCAACATAGCTTTCTATACTCAAAGGCTCCAAAAGTGGCGCATTGGGAAACCGCTCTTGAACACGATTTGGATAGCAACACAGTTCTCGTTTTTGCAGGACTTCACGGCAGGGAGTGTCTCGCAGCCAATAGTCAAAGTTATCAATGATTTGCCCTTTAGCACAGACCGCGATCGTCTGAATGCTCTCTTGTTCCTTGCCGCTGACTAACCCAATGTAGGTATAGTCAACCCCTAGCGTTTTTGTGAGATGTTGCACCAGCGCTGTAAAAAAATCACTGCCGACTCTTGCAGACACGCCTTGGGTAACTTCCAGTAATGCAGCATCAATTTGCTTCACTTTGCGGGCGGCTAACCGAAGCTCTAGTTCATCGATCACCATTGCGGCAAGATCAATCAGTGTTGTTTCCTGTTGATCGGTGAGTGCCTCACGAGGTTGGGAATCGAGCAAGCAAAGTGTTCCCAAATTAAAGCCGTCATGGGTGATTAACGGCGCACCCGCATAGAATCGTACACCCGATTCACTTTGGACAAAGGGATTGCAGCCGAGGCGATCGTCTTGCCGCGTGTCAGGAATGACCAGAATTTTGTCAGACAACAGCGCTAAACTGCAAATCGTTGAATCGCGATCGACTTGCTGGAGGTGGAATCCATAGGCAGACTTAAACCAGCCTCGCGATTCATCAATCAACGACACCAGCGCGATCGGGACATCGAATAACCGGGCTGCTAGTGAGGTGATGCGATCGAAGGCAGTTTCGGGGGGGGTGTCCAGAATATCGTAGCGCCGCAGTGCTTCTAAACGTTCTGCTTCATTCAGGGAAACCGCAGGGGTAAGGTCAGTTGCTGTCGCGGCAGGAGTAAGAGCTTCAGTCATGGGAATCGATCCAGGGAAAAATTTGAAAGTGAGCGGAGAAGATACGTTGCCTGACTAAGTTGGCTTGAGGGGGTCAGGCTGTTTACCCACAAGGGATGCGATCGCATTCACTAATTGCTCTGGCTCGATCGGTTTGGTAAGATGCTGCTGAAATCCGGCAGCCAGGGCTTGCTGATGATCCAGTTCCCCCGCATAGGCAGTGAGCGCGATCGCTGGAAGCTGTTTCTCGCTGATCCGAAGGTGATAACGAATCTGCTGCATTAACTCATAGCCATCTATTTGAGGCATCCCAATATCACTGAGTAGGATATCTGGTTGGGACTGGGACAAGATCCTTAACGCTGCGGCTGCGGAATCTACGGCGGTCACGATCGCCTGCTCCAGCTCCAGCAAAAATGCTACATAATTCCGTGAATCGGGATCATCATCCACTACTAAAATCTGTAAACCCGTGAGCGATTGAGCAGGCGAGAGCGTTGTGGAATGATGGTCTATCCATTTTCTCATGGCTCTATCGCCCCATTCCCTCCGTAGCGGCAACTGAATCGTGAAGGTGGCTCCTTGTCCCATTCCGGCGTTCTCTGCCCAGATTGTCCCTCCATGCAGTTCAACAATCCGTTTGACGATCGCGAGTCCCAATCCCAGACCGCCAAACCGTCGGGTCGTAGCTCCATCTTCCTGACGGAAATACTCAAACACCTGCGGCAGAAAGTCTGGCGAAATCCCAATGCCAGTGTCACGGACGACAATTTGGGCATATTGGGTCATGGGTGCTGGGTCATGGGTGTTGGGTGAATCATCGCTGACCCACAACGGTTGTGTCGCGTTTTCGTTAGCGTTATCCGCATCAACCCATGACAATCCGACCTCCACGCGCCCTCCTGTGGGTGTGAATTTAATCGCATTGGAGAGCAGATTCCACATCACCTGTTGCAATCGAGCCGCATCGCCTGAAATCGGTTGCACATCTGGGTCAAGAGAGGTTTGGATCGCGATCGCTTTAGCGTCAGCCGCGAGTTGTACAGTCTCTATTGCAGCAGCAATGATAGATTGCAGTGGCACGGGAGTTACATTCAGCGACAACTTGCCTTGCATGATTCGAGAGATATCCAGCAAGTCTTCAATCAGTTGCACCTGCAATCTAGCATTGTGTTCGATCGTCGCCAGGGCTTGGCTGACTTTCTCTGGTGTAAACTGATGCGTTTGCAACATCTTTGTCCAACCCAAAATCGGATTGAGGGGAGTACGGAGTTCGTGGGAAATGGCAGCGAGGAATTCATCTTTCATGCGGCTGACGAGTTCTGCTTGTTCCCGTGCGGCTTGTTCGCGGCGCAAAAGCTGTTCTCGTTGCTGTTCAATCTGTTTACGAGCCGTAATGTCGGTCGTAGAGCCAACGACCCGAACGACTTGACCTTGGCGATCGCGGATGAGATAGCCCCGATCCCAGACATTGACCCAATGCCCCGCTCGATGACGAATCCGATACTCCACATCATAGTGATTGCTCTGCCCGGATACGATCGCTGCCCAGTGCTGCTCGACTTGGTGGTAATCCTCTGGATGCATTTTCTCTCCCCACCAAGCCGAGTTCTGGGGAACCGCTTCAGGAGGGAAACCGATCAACTCATACACGCCTTCAGAACGATAAACTTCCCCAGTTTGCACATTCCAGTCATACACCATGCCCGCAACCGCACGTGCCGCCAGTCGAAATCGCTCTTCGCTTTGACGCAGCAACTCTTCTGCCTGTACCTGCTCAGTGATATCCATCACCAAGGAGAGAACCGAGGCCACTTGCCCAGTCGCATCCGTGAGCGTGGAGTTATACCAGACGCAGTGAAGGATGGAGCCGTCTTTGGTGTAGTTGCGGTTCTGGGAAATAATTTGAGGTTCAGTGCCAGATAGGATGCGTTGGGAAACTTCCGTGATGATTGGAGTATCGTCCTCATACACCAGGTTCAGATCACTGATATAGGTGCCCAACACTTCCTCTGCCTTCCAACCAAACATTTGAGACACAGCACCCGACCACCGTCGAACAATCAGATTCGCATCCCATTCGATCACCGCCATTGGGGTGTTCTCCACATGGGAGTTCAGTCGTTTTAGCGCTTCCTGCAAAGAATTTTCTGTTTGCTTGAGTTCGCTCAAATCTAGATAGAAACAAACGATCAGTTCCTGTTCGGTATGCGGTTCATCGATCAGCGCTCCACCGATCAAAATTGGGACGCGATGTCCATCTTTGTGGAAGTATTCCTTTTCAAACGGGGTACTCACTCTGTGCTGGCGGAGTTCCTCCCCTGCTTGCAAATCAAGGTGTAAGTATTCTGGTGGTGTGAGATTAATCCAGAGAATTTGACCTGCTTCCAGTTCTTCTCGGCTGTATCCAATCAGGTTGAGCAGGGCATCGTTGGCATACAGCATTTTGCCGCTGAAGTCCCCGATCGCTACGCCAAACATGCTGATTTCTACCAATCGTCGGAATATGGCTTCGCGACGCTGGAGGTCTTCCTGAGAACACTTGAAGTCATGAATATCCACAGCAACGCCGAACCAGTGATGAATTCTGCCACTGCTGTCCTGAACTGGCGAACTGCGGCTCAGGAACCAACGGTACTCTCCATCGGCTCTGCGGAGGCGATACTCCATCTCGAACGGTTGTCCCTGCTGGGTCGATCGCTGCCAGCCCTGGTGAACGAGGTCTCGATCGTCCGGGTGAAGCGCAACTGTCCAACCCCATCCTTCTGCACTGCCAAGCGGTAGTCCGGTGTAGTCATAGAACCACTGATTGGCAGAACTGCACTCGCCCTTTGGCAAATTGATCCACAGTATCGCTGGGACTCCCTGACTGAGAAAACGATCGCACATTTCAATCTCGGACAGAGGCGCGAAGGTTGTGACCACCGCCCAAGGAACTGTGTTGTTTTGCTGAAAGAGCGGTTGGGCGTTGATCTTCAGCCAGACCAAATCCCCATTCGGTTGATAAACTCCCATGACTTCGCCAGTCACGGGTTGTCCCGTTCGGAGTGCCACCATTGGGGGATGACTATCTCCCGGAAAAGGAGAGCCATCGGTACGGATCGTCTGCCAAGGGCAATCGATGTAGTGGCAACCCTGCATTTGAGCCAGGGTAAATCCCAAAAATTTTTCCGCTACTGTGTTACAGGCTTGAATGCTTCCGTCTGCAAGTTGTAACACCATCCCAACCCGATCATCTCCAGAAACGAGCGCTGATGATCCAGTTTCAGTCGCTTGCCCATTGTGCTGCTCGGAGAAATCGTGACCGGATGTCTGGTTGTTAAGCATTTTTAGAACTCAATGTTAGGGAATGAACTAGGGAAGATTTAGCGACAAGAGCTGTTATCGCAGGCGATCGAGTAAGTTGACAATCGCTTCGATTAATTTGTCTGGCTCAATCGGTTTGGCAAGGTGTTGTTGGAATCCAGCACTCAACGCCTGTTGCTGGTCAAGTTCTCCGGCATAGGCAGTGAGTGCGATCGCTACGCAGTTGCGCTTTGCGCTAATCGCTGGAATCCTTCCTCCAGGTTGGGCGGACGGCAATTCCCGTTGTGAAGCCTCGAAAAGTCGTACTTGGCGCATCAGCATATAGCCATCGATCTCCGGCATCCCAATATCGCTGATTAACACATCTGGTTGCCATTGCGCCAGAATCGTTAGGGCTTCCGTTGCTGAGGCTACCACCTTGACCTGTGCCCCTTGTGCTTCTAGAATCGTCAGCATCAAGTCGCGCGTATCGGCTTCGTCATCGACCACCAGAATGTTCACGTTGTGTAAGTCAGCCGTTGAAGTTGTCGGGAACCGTTCTAGGTCAGTTGCTGAGGGGAAAGATTGTAATGGCAAGCGAACTGTAAATGTTGCTCCTTGTCCTTCCCCGGCACTTTCCGCGCGAACTGTTCCACCGTGCTGTTCGGTCAAATGCTGCACGAGCGCGAGTCCTAATCCCAGTCCGCCAAATTTGCGGGTCGTGGCTCCATCTTCCTGACGGAAATAGTCAAACACATAGGGTAAAAAGTCAGGGCTGATGCCTTTGCCTGTGTCCTGAACCTGGATCTGAGCAAACCTGTCACAGTGATCGAGGCGCACTTCGACCCGTCCGCCTTGTGGCGTAAACTTGACGGCATTGGTGAGCAAATTCCAAACAATTTGTTGGAGCCGAGCCGCATCTCCTGAAACCACGCTCTCATTATCGTTTAGGGCTGTATGAATCTCAATGTTTTTCGCTTCTGCGGCTAGATGAACGGTTTCGATCGCTGCCTCGATCGTCGTTGCCAAATTCACGGAACTGATGTTCAGCACCATCTTGCCCTGCAAAATCCGCGAGACATCGAGCAAATCTTCAATCAATTGGGCTTGCAGTTTGGCATTCCGTTCGATCGTGGCGAGTGCCTGAGCCGCTCTTTCTGGGCTAAATTTCTGGCTTTGCATCAGTTTCGTCCACCCTAGAATCGGATTGAGCGGCGATCGCAGTTCGTGGGACAACACCGCTAAAAATTCATCTTTGATGCGGTTCGCTCGTTCGGCTTCTTCACGAGCCGTTTGTTCTGCCACCAAACTACGAGCCAATTCAGCTTGGGCGTGTCGTTGCTGAGTCACATCGCGCAGGGTGACGATCGCGAGGATCACCTGCCCTTGCTTATCCCGAACCGGCGTGCCGCCATAGTTGCCAATAAAGGTTCTACCAATGTCGCGACGATGAGCTTGGATCTCACAATTGGAGAACGTTTCACCCTGCAAAGCTCTGGCGATGGGCCATTGCTCCATCGGGACGAAACTCCCCTGCAAATCATGCACCTCAATCGTCTCAGGGAACTTGTGTAAGTGTCGCTGGACTTGCTCAAGCGAATCGTATCCATGTATCGCCAGCGCGGCTGGATTAAATGTGAGAATGTTGCCCTGCGGGTCAGCAACCACTAAGCCCTCCGCCATGTGGTTAATCACCGCTTCGAGTTGCCCTAAGCTCGTCTCCAATCGGTGCAGCAATTGTTCACGTTCGGCTTCAGCTTGCTTACGATCGCTGATGTCCCCGATAACCCCAATCAAACGAAGGGGCGTACCGTCGGGTGCTAAATCGAATTGTCCACTAAACTCAGCCCAGCACCACTGACCCTTATCGTGCCGACGAATGCGGCAAACTCCCTGAAAGGAGCTGTTCTGCATCATGCTTTCTGCTAACTTCAGTTCAAACGCCTCTCGGTCTTCGGGATGAATGACGTTGTTGATAAACTCGACTTTGTTCAGTGTGCCTTCCGCCAAAGTGCGCCCGAAAATTTCGTACATCCGGGCGTTTTCCCAAACGGCATAATCGGTCTGGATGTTCCATTCAAATACGCCTAGGTTCGCCGCGCTTGTTGCCAAGTCGAGGCGTTGTTCTCGTTCGCGTAATGCGGCTTCTGCTTGCTGACGTTCTGCTTCGTTGCGCTTGAATTCACCTCGATCCAGCACGAAGCCAATCACGGTCTGCTCGTCCCGCGTCACCGAACCCAGAAGCATGGGCACTCGCGCACCATCTTTACGAATGTATTCTGTTTCAAACGGAGTGCAAACGTCAGTCGTGCAGCGTTCTTGCTGGGCATGGCTACATTGGTTCCACTCGGATCGCTGAGTTGCTTCCTGATACTCTGGGGGGACTATCTCGTTCCAACGAATTCGCCCAGACAGCAAATCCTCCCGTGTGTAACCTAACATTTGCAGAAAAGTATCGTTTGCTTCGGTAATCGAGCCGTTCCGATCTGCCTGAAAAATGCCGATGATATTAGCCTCTGACAGATGAGCAAATTGGGCTTCGCTGTCACGCCAAGCCTTCAGGTTTGCATCGGCGCGTTTCTTGGCACTCCGTTGAGCTTCATTCAAAGAACTGATCAAGATTGCCGCGATCGCAAACACACTCAACTGGAACACGGCTCTTAGGTTAGCTAAATCGAGCGAATAGAGTGGTTCAAGGAAAAAATAGTTTAGAGCGACCGTAGACAACAGCGTTGCGAACAAGCCCGCCCCGAATCCTCCTAACCAAGAACTGATCATCACTGCAACAAAAAACAAGGCAGCCGGAGTGCCTCGCAGCAGGGGATCGAGTAGCAGCGTGATACTCAGGGCAGCAGCGACCGCCAGCAGTGCAATACTGTAGCGCCAGACCGAAGCCTGGATTTCCAGATCGAACTGGGCTGGAAAAAACCGCTGTAGTTTTGCAGTGATTGTCCTAGTGACCATCGTTTTTCTCCTTAGCCCGACTTGATTTCATGCGGTGAGCATTTGCAGCATTTACTGACGCAATCACCCTGACTAGTTCCTCTGGCTCGACTGGTTTTGCCAGATGGTGTTGAAACCCGGCTGCAATTGCCTGTTGCTGATTCATTTCTCCCGCGTAGGCAGTCAACGCGATCGCGGGAATCTTTCCGCCTTGCTCTGCGGGTAAGGCTCTGATCTGCTGGAGCAACATATAGCCATCCATGTCTGGCATTCCAATATCGCTCAACAGAAGATCAGGTTTGGATTGAGTGAAAACTGCCAACCCTTCAAAGCCAGAAGCAACCGCTAACACTTGTGCCCCAGCCTGCTCTAAGAGAAAGGCAATCAATTCGCGAGTATCCGTCTCATCCTCGACTACTAAAACCCTAATCCCATCTAAACCCAGGGTTAGATCAGGCTCTAAACTCTCTGTGTCTGTCTCTGCTTGGGTTGGCATCAGCGGTAGCCGAACGATAAAGGTTGCTCCCCGTCCTTCTCCCTCGCTCTCTGCTCGAATCGTACCGCCGTGCAGTTCCACTAAGTGACGGACGATTGCGAGTCCTAATCCCAGTCCGCCAAACTTGCGAGTTGTTGCACCGTCCTCCTGGCGAAAGTAGTCAAACACATAGGGCAGGAAATCTGGAGCAATGCCCTTGCCCGTGTCTCGGATGATCATCTGAGCTTGATCGCCAAGGTTCTCTAGCCGGATATTGACTCGTCCCTCAGTCGGTGTGAATTTGACCGCGTTGGAGAGCAAATTCCAAACCACTTGCTGAAGGCGGGCGGAACCCCCTAGAATTTTTCTAACTGAAGTATCAAGCTCTGTCTGAATCTGAATTGACTTCGCCTCAGCCGCCAACCGCACCGTTTCCATTGCGGCTCGAATCGTCGCAGCTAAATCGACGGGAACCATGTTCAGGCTCAGTTTACCTTGCAGAATCCGCGAAACATCGAATAGATCTTCAATCAGTTCAGCCTGCAATTTCGCATTGCGTTCGATCGTGGTTAAGGCTTCCAGCGTCCTAGCCTGATTCAGTTTGCCGCTTTGCAGCAGTTTTGACCAGCCCAAAATCGGATTCAGCGGCGTTCGCAACTCGTGAGACAGCACCGCTAAAAATTCATCTTTAATGCGGTTGGCAGCTTGGGCTTCTGCTCGTGCGGCTTGTTCCCGTCGTAGCAGGTGTTCGCGCTCGGCTTCAGCCTGTTTGCGCTCGGTAATATCTAGCGCAATCCCAGTCATCCGGATCGGCTGATGATCTGCATCATAGAAGGTTTGACCGATCGCTGTGATCCAGCGTGCGCCGTGGATGGGGTGGTGAACGCGAAACTCGACATTGAGATCGCTCTGGTGTTCTAGAGACTCACGGGCAATGCGATCGGCGCGATCGCGGTCTTGTTCCACAATCGAGTCCAACCAATTGTCGTAGGAGGGCTGAGTTGTTG
This sequence comes from Leptolyngbya sp. AN10, assembly GCF_050565645.1. NCBI lineage: Bacteria > Bacillati > Cyanobacteriota > Cyanophyceae > Leptolyngbyales > Leptolyngbyaceae > Leptolyngbya > Leptolyngbya sp. AN10. The sequence goes on along the minus strand of NZ_JBNXVP010000016.1, from coordinate 11,859 downwards.
CCGGATCAAGTCCATAGAGTTGATAATATTCTGCTGACCAAGTGACCTGATTCGTCACAATATCCCAATTCCATACACCCGCTTTGGCTGCCTGTTGAGCAATCCGCAATCGCTCCTCGCTTTGGTGTAAGGCGGACTCGGCTCGTTTACGATCAGTGATATCCGTCGTAAACCCACACAGGACTTTACCCGGAAAGCCGACATCTTCAGCAGGGAGTTTAATCGAGAGAAAGGTGTGACGACCATCAGGGAGATCCAGCGATTCCTCTAGTTGCACCAGCTTGTTTTCCGCTAATATCCGGCGATCGTTCTCTAAAATCTCCTCCAAGTTTGGGTCGGAAAAAATTTCTCGATCGCGCTTTCCCACAATTTCTTCGACTGAGCGACCTGCCAATTGAGCAAAATGACGGTTGACCATCAAGAGTCGTCCTTCCTGGTCTTTGATATAAATAACCCCTGGTGTATTGTCCAAAACGCTCTGAAGCAACCGTTCGGTGCGATGCTGTTCCGTAATATCCTGTAAACTTGCGATCGCGCCGACTAGTGTTTGATTGTCCACAATCGGTACAGCGTTAATTAAAACAGCAACCTCAGAGCCATCTGCTCGTTGAATGAGAAGTGCCCTGTTCTTCACTGCTTTGCCTGTCCTTAACACTTCAGCGATCGGTGTGTCAGCATAACAAACCGATTGACCATTGAAGTTCAATAAGTTGAAGGCGTGATGAAATGCCTCATCGGTCGCCTTTGCGTTAGGAACTTGCCCCCATACTTCGATGGCAGCCTGATTGAAGGATTGAATTTGCCCCCTACGATCGCAGACGTAGGTTGCCACGGGAACAAGATCGAGCAGACGTAAATCATTGATGACCATCGGGTTAAGGGAAAGCAGTTTATTCATAGAGGGTGACGGACTTCACTCAACTGAAATCATAAATTCCTACTTTCCTTCCAGCCAACTGGCTTAATCTCATTGGATTGGAGGTTATCTCGGTTTCTATTAGTACTGGGGTATATGGGTGAGTTTTCCTCTAGAAAATACGGTTTCAGTAGCGCGATGCCAGGGTGATCGATTTGTCGTACCAATTCTGCGATCAGCTTCAACGCCATCGGTAAAGGTGTAGTGTGCCCATTCTCTCAGTGATTAACGGTTTTGAACGAAACCCCTAGCCGAGCTGCAAAACTCTCCTGAGATAGGTTGAGTCGCTGTCGCAGGTCACGGATTAACGTTGCAGTATTTGATAATTTCGTGATTGGCATTGTCTTTTTCTTCTCCTTTAGGAGGAAGAATAGGGCACAAGGGATACTGAGGAACCCGACTAGAGGCAGATTTTGCAATTCGGGATGATGGCAAACTATTCCTCAGGTGGGAGGTATGAAAATAGACACGAGGGACATACTCTATAGCGGGCTGCCTAAGTTGCGAATCATGCCTCATGTCTTACTGGTTGATGATGAAGCCCCTCTGCGGGATAGCCTGAGTTACGCTTTGCAGAAAGAGGGCTATGAAGTCACAACCGCAGCGGACGTTGCTGCTGCATTGAAACTATTTCACAAGCAAGTGCCGGATGTGATCTTGCTGGATCTGATGCTACCGGAGGTAGGCGGCATGGAGGTGTGTTGGCGCATCCGAGCCTTTTCCGATGTTCCCATTGTGATGCTGACCGCAAAAGATCAAGACATCGACAAAGTGTGGGGACTCGAAGCAGGAGCCGATGACTACATCACGAAGCCATTAGAGTTGTTGGGGAATAAGTTGTAGAGTTGTGAGATTCCTGCTTTTTGCCATCAGATTAAGCAGCCATCAAGTAAAAGTTCCAGAGCCCAGCAGCAGTCAGCATTAAACGGTCATCAAAATCTTTTATACGATTGCGATAGATTGCGCTCACCGCACCATAACGCTTGATGCCTGCAAACGCATTCTCACAGAGAACTCGCGATTGGCTCAAACTGCGATTTTCTTGTTTCTGCTCATCGCTTAACTCACCCCCTCTCGGTTTCTTGTGCGGAATGCGAATGTTCGTGTACTCGGACTGCAAGCCTTGAAACCCCAAATCGACTTCAATGGGAATCTCATCTGGGATATGAAACGCAATCTCTTCTTGGGCTTCAAAGCGCTTGTCGTGGAGCTTTCCTTCGCAGGCTTTGCTCAACACCAACACTCGTTTGGTTTGGTCTACTGCCGCTAGGTGCTTGCGGGTATGACGACGCTTTTTGCCGGAGTAGTTTTGCGTCTGCTGTTCTGCATCTTGAGGGCGTTGAATCGGACGCTCAGTTCCATCAATCATCACCCGTTCCACGCCTGGAAACATCTCCATGAAAGCGTCAATGCTGCGTAACTTGCGTTCGGGTAACACTAACTCATGCCCCAATGCAGTTTCGAGAATCGGTTGCAGTTCATGCATCCATTCATGCGTCTGAGAACGGTCAAGGTCAAACAAAATCCCGGCTAAATCAAAGGTCGGGTAGCATTTAAAGTAGAACAAAATGTAAAACAGCTTCGCTTCTGTGCTGTTCAACCTGGCTTTGCGCCCACCGCCCTTTGCTCGTTTTCGGACTGGCTTTGCCGCACTGCGGCTTGCCTCATACGCTTGCTCAAAACTCGGCAGCAGGGCATCAAAAGCTTTACGATTCAGTCCAGTCAAAGCTCGAAGCAAGCGATCTTGGTTTAGGGCGCGTTCAAGGTTCAACATCAGATGCAATTCACAGGATTTCTGTCTATTATCCTCTATTTCCCAACAACTCTATTTAACACGCGAGAATTGTTGGCACGCATTCGAGCGGTTTTGCGGCGACGCTCGGCGGGAGAAGGATCACCAACTGTGGATTAGGGGCAATGTGGTTGAAACGATGCGGTTCAATCAAGTGGAATTCGTTACACACAAAGCTGTTACTCACTTACTAGCTGCTCACGGTGCTGGGAACGTCGCTGATGGCAGGGTTTCTGTTGCGATCGCTCTCCGCGTACTTTATGCAGATGCGACAAACGGATTTAGAAAATTGGACGACCGCCATTAGTGAAAGTGTTGCAGATGAGTTAGAGCAAGAAAACGTTCAGCGGGTGCAGCAGTTGATGGAACGTCATGGTAAACCCGAAACAGTAACCGTGCGTGTTTTGAGTCCAAAAGGCTAGCTACTGGCATCCTCTGCCTATGAAGACTACCGCATCACAAACTGGCTAGCAGTTCCAGGTGTGCGAGAAGCTTTACAAAATCAGCAGATGGTGCAGGGAACCGCAAAAGGGGTATTAGCGAACGACGATCGCTTGTATGTTGCCCACCCGATTCGGCGAAATGGACAGCTTTTGGGCGTGTTGCGGATGTCGGTGACACTAGAGCAATTTCAGCGGCAATTTTCGTTTTTATGGTGGATGGTCATTGGAACTCTGTTGCTAACGATGCTGCTGTGTGCGGTGATCAGCGATCGTTTAGCGAGGAGTTTTTCCATCCCGATTCAAACGATGCGAAATTTTGCGATTCGCTTGGGTAGCGGTCAGTTTGGTGATAAACTCAGCATTCGTCAAAGTAATGAATTGGATGAACTCGCGATCGAACTCAATCGCATGAGTGAACGGTTAGCCTCACTCGATCAAGAGCGTCGGACGTTTCTCGCCAATGTCTCGCACGAACTGCGTACCCCAATTAAATATCCAAGTGACCGTAGAAGCCCTGCAAAATGGAGCCGTGGAAGAACCGCACTTGCGCGATCGCTTTTTTGAGTCGATTGAAGATGAAACACGACGATTAGCCCGATTGATTCATGATTTACTCGATTTGGGACGATTAGAAGCCGGAGCAACCTTGTTAGAGCAGCAGCAGATTGATCTCCAGCAACTCATCAACCGTGCCGTTCGAGCGCTCGAAACGCGAATGCAAGCTCGTCAAATGTCCCTGCATCTCAATGTTGCAAAGGTTTCACTCGTTGGCGATCCAGAACGACTTTTACAAGCCTTATTAAACATTCTGGACAACGCCATCAAGCATTCCAAAGAAAATTCTCAGGTTTCTATTACTGGCGCACGAGACGGTCAACAAGTCGTGATTACGATTCAGGATCAAGGACCGGGGATTGAGCCAACTGCATTACCTCGAATTTTTGAGCAGTTTTATACGGGTGATCCGTCCCGTAAAGGCAATAGTACGGGCTTGGGACTCGCGATCGCACAGCGCATCATTCAAGCACATGGAGGTACGATCACAGCAAGCAGTTCAATTGGACAGGGTGCGAAATTCACGATTTACTTACCACTGCACCCATTAGAGCGTTCCACCAATTGAGCAATGATCCTGACGAGTTCTTGAGCATTAATCGGCTTTGAGAGGTGCTTATGGAAGCCAGCATTGAGCGCTTGGCGTTGGTCTTCGGGTCGAGCATAGGCAGTCAAGGCAATCGCCGGAATGTCTCGCCCTCTAGAGGCGCGAATGTGCCGAATCGAGTCATAACCGTCCTCTCCAGGCATGGCTATATCGCTCACAATTACATCGGGTTGGGTATGTTCTAGAGCGGCGATCTCTGCTTCAGCAGAGCACATCGCAATAACGATCGCTCCCGCCTCTTCGAGAACTTTCTGAACCATCTCACGGTTGTCTGTATGATCTTCGACCACGAGAATTTGAAGCTGTTCGAGAGAGGGGATTTCCTCCACTGTAGTCGCTGCCATTACGTTGGGTGCCGAATCAGCGATCGTTTCTGGATGCCAATTGGAAATCGGTAGATGCACTCTAAAGGTTGTTCCTTGATTGCATCCTTGGCTGTGCGCCTCGATTTTGCCATTGTGCAGTTCAACTAACTGACGCACGATTGCGAGTCCCAATCCCAGTCCGCCGTGGGCACGAGTTGAAGAACTATCGGCTTGCCGGAAGTGATCAAAAATGTGGGGTAGAAATGTGGGGTCAATGCCAATTCCCGTATCGCGGATTTGTAGTTCAATCCGGCTATTCGCGGGCATCACTTGCAATTCGACCTGTCCGCCTTCTGGAGTGAACTTGATCGAATTCGTGAGCAAATTCCAGATAATCTGGCGCAATCGTACCGGATCTGCTTCAATTTTCCCAATCGTGGGATCAAGGTGCATCGAGAGCTGAATCGATTTAGCATCAGCTTGGGGACGGACGGACTCCACCGTTGCATCAAGGAATGAAGCGAGATCGATCGGATGAATCGAGAGTTCAACTTTGCCGCGCATCAATCTAGAGACATCAAGAATATCTTCGATCAGTTGCGCTTGTGCTTGGGCATTCCGATTGATTGTTTCTAATGCTCGTCGGGTCGTCGCTGGATCAAACTCACGATCGAGCAAGAGTTGGGACCAGCCGAGAATCGAGTTGAGCGGTGTTCGGAGTTCGTGAGAGACGATCGCGAGAAATTCATCTTTCAGACGGTTCGCATTTTCCGCTTGTTGACGAGCCGCTTGAGCGCGGATGATTTCGGCAGTTTTAGCAATTAATTGGGCCGCTTGCTGTTGGACTTCGAGATTTTTCTTAAATAGACCTCTTGCGAAATAAAAGCGAAGTTTGAACAGCATCATAACGAACTGGATAACTTGAGATTTAAGCAGCAATCAAGTAAAAGTTCCACAAACCTGCTGCAGTCAACATTAAACGATCATCAAAATCGGCGACATGATTGCGGTAAACGTGGCTCACGGCATTGTATCGCTTTATTCCCGCAAAAGCGTGTTCACATTTGACCCGATGCTGACTCAACTCCCGATTTTCCTGTTTCTGTTGCTCAGTCAACGCCTGCTTTTTTGGCTTCTTGTGCCCGATTTTGATGTTGTCGTACTGATTCTGTAGCCCTTGAAACCCCAAATCTACAGCAATGGCGACTTCAGTGGGAATGGTATGAAGTGTCAACTACCGGAACTTGTCCACTTTTGGTGAATTAGATGTCAAAATGGAATAACAGCTTTTTCCATTTGAATGTGGAACTTTTCAACGAACTATTACCTAATCGAGAACATCTACAGCTTCAAGACTACCAGGTAGATCGCGACCAGCACGTTATTACTATTTTCGTCTGTTCAACACAATCTAGTAATCCTTGCCCATTATGTGAACAGCGAGCCAAGCAAGTTCATAGTCGCTATCGTCTGATACTGGCTGATCTGGCATGGGCAGACTACCGCATTGGAATTGAAATAACGGTGCGAAAGTTCTTTTGTCGGAATTCTCGCTGTGAGCGGCGAATTTTTACTGAGCGTCTTCCCGATGTTATGGAACCCTGGGCAAGACGAACGCAGCGTTTAGCCGAACAGTTGTATGAGATTGCGCTGGGTTTAGGGGGTGCAGCAGGCACAAAATTGAGTAAAAAGATACATTGTGGTGTGAGCCGAAATACCTTGCTGAGATTGCTGTTCAGACAGCCACTGCCTGCTTACGAAGTTCCCAAAACTTTAGGAGTGGATGATTTTGCTTTTTGTAAGCGCTTGAGTTACGGAACGATTTTAGTGGATTTAGACGCACGAAAGCCGATTGCGCTACTCAAAGGGCGGGATGCGAGCCTGCTTGCAGAATGGCTGAGACAGCAGCCTGGAGTTGAAGTCCTGTCCCGTGACCGTTCCCCGGTGTACAAAAGCGGGATGAGTCAAGGTGCGCCGAATGCGATTCAAGTTGCAGACCGCTTTCACCTGATTCATAACTTGGCTGAGGTGTTAGAGCAAGTTTTTAGGAGCCACAACAGTGACTTGCGACACATTACGTCTACTCATACAGATCATCAGAATCGTGAGGAGCTTGAACGAAGCCGCAATCAAGGAGAATCTATTGAGACTGTCGAACCCTTATCCACAGTGTTAGAGCGCTTGGATGTACCCATGAAGACATACTATCAACGTCGTCGCGCGTTACATCATGTGGTTTGGCAACTTTTTGAGCAAGGATGGTCAACTGAAGCGATTGCTCGATATACCGAGATGAGTATCCGAACCGTACAGCGCGACCTCAATAAACCGAAACACGTTGAGCATCAACATCGGGCTGATTATGGTCAGAACCTAGCAAGTCCTTATCGAGACTATATACTGCAACGCTGTACACTGGGTCATCGATGCGTCGGGCTGTTGGCGGAACTTCAAGCTCAAGGGTACAAAGGCAGTGACCGAACGTTGAGACGGTACTTGAAGTGGTGAGCAAGCGAAGAACCCAGCAAAGAACCAACAGCACTATCTTTACCTGCTTTGCCATTAATGAATGCCCCACCGCCAACTGCTTGGCATCCACCTTTGAGTGCGAATCGAGCCACTTGGTTAGTTTTACGCAAAACTGAGCCTGAAACTCTAAGAGAACAGCAATTGCTTAATGCTTTACAGTCCTCTCCTCAGTTTGCTCTGGCCATTGATTTAGCTCAATCGTTTGCTCGATTAGTTCGAGAGCAACAACCGGAGCACTTTGAGGCATGGCTAGACCAGGCATTACACAGCCAAATTGCTGCTTTTGTCAACTTTGCCAATGGTTTGAAGGAGGACTTTGCTGCAGTTCAAGCCGCAATGAAGCTTAGTGCGAGCAATGGTCAAGTAGAAGGGCAAATCAATCGATTAAAGCTTCTGAAGCGGCAAATGTATGGTCGGGCTGGAATCGAACTGCTGAGGCGACGGTTTCTAGTAGCAAATTGAGCTATCTGGTAAGCCTATCATAAGAAGTTGCTACGAACCTTCAAGTAGACTGACAACAATCAGATACCACAGTGTCTAGCTCGCTTGCTTCACCAAAAGTGGACAAGTTCCGGTAGTTGACGCGGCATAGACGACGGCGCTCGGTGCTTCCATTCCTAAATTAATGCCGATGATGCAACGAGAATGTGTATCCACGATCGTCGTTAGCCACGGTCGTCCTAACACTTCTCCCATTTGATCCACAACCAATAAGTCCGCCCGCGTGTGGTCACATTGCCACACTTGATTACTTTCTTTGACTTCGACTTCTAAGCCTTCACGGGTTTTCAGGAGCAAGGTTTCGCCACTCCAGCCAATGGAACGGGAGCGCGATCGCTCCTCTTGTCGATCCATCTCACTTTGCAGAACGCGATACACACTCGCTCGGCTCGATGGATGACTATCGCCGATTTCTAATGCCCGTGCTGCCACTCGAACGGCAACTTGGGCACGGCTCATTCTGCGTCCACCCCGATTCCCAGCCCGATACGTTTCCAGAATGTAATCGCTCCAATCTTCGTCGAGTCGCCGCTCTCCCCGATCCGATCGCTCTTGTCGCACAACGCCATCGACTCCTTTGGTTTGCCACGCTTTCATCAAAAGCTGCACGTTTCGCACCGTCATGTTCAATTGCTGGGCAACCTCTTGCTGAAGCGCGAGATAAGTTGGGCGATCCGGCGCATTTGCCAACCGCTGCATCGATTTGACGCGCTCTTGCTCAGCGAGCGTCAACGACCGCGATCGCACTTTGACGCCTGCGTTGTCTGGAACGGGTACTGGCTCAGCTTCCTCGATCGTCATGCCCTACTGCTGCGAAATTTAATCTGAGATTCGACGCTGTTACTCTACACCCGTCCAAGGTCGCTTCTGTTCTCGCTTTACACAATTTCTCCGTTCGTAACTTTCCGCAAAAAACGTAATTTAATCTGAGACAACCTATTCCAGAAATTTACGAAAAATAATTAATTCGGTAAACCCCCAGCTCGGCTGGGGGACTCCCAGAGTTTGACAGTTCCAGGAATCTAAGAAAGAGTCTCAAAGACACGAACACAGTGATTCGTGCAAGGAGACTCAAAATGAAAGATATCGGAAGTTTAAGTCATACGAAGTGGGAGTGCAAATATCATGTGGTATTCATCCCCAAGTATCGAAAAAAAGCGTTGTACTACGAGCTACGGCAGCATTTAGGCGAATTGTTCCGAGAGTTGGCAGCGCAGAAGGAATGTCGGATTGAGGAAGGACATTTGATGAGCGATCATGTGCATATGCTGATCTCAATTCCACCGAAGTACTCGGTGTCGCAAGTGATGGGATACATCAAAGGCAAAAGTGCGATTAGCATTGCGAGAACGTATCAGGGGCGGCGGAAGAACTTTACGGGACAACACTTTTGGGCAAGAGGATACTATGTCTCGACGGTGGGACGTGATGAGGCATTAGTGCGCCAGTACATCCGGGATCAAGAAAAAGAAGATCAGCGGGTGGATCAATTGAATTTCTTCAACGAGTAGCCCGAATGCCTCCTTCAGGAGGTGCTGAACTGCCGCTTTGAGCGGCGCACATACGTTAAAGCCTTCGGCTCTGCCGGAGGTTTATTACTCCGGTTTCATCTATCACCACGCTTACCGAGCATTCTTCACCAGATGCAGGTATCTCACAGCAACTATTCACACCGTCTCATCTTCGTGATTTTCAAAAGCCGCTTACGGATGCTCGTTTGCTGCAATCTGAATCGTTGCAGGATCAGATTGAGCGCAACCCTGTAGAAATCGCACAACAGGATTCAGACCCATCATCAGAAGAGGAAGAAATTATTGGAGTCGAAAAGCTTCAGAAGCCAACCTCAACTCCGGTCTATACGATAGACTCCGATGAAATTCGGCGTGAGAGTGCGGATAGTTTAGCCGAAATTTTGCGGAGGTTGCCCGGATTTGCGGTCAATGATGCTGGCTTTGGAGCCGATATTCACACTGGAACTTTCTATCGAGGAGCTTCAATCAATCAGTCTGTATTCCTGCTTAACGGAAGACCGATCGGCACCAATGTGAATATTTATCATGGTGGCACTGATTTAAGCTCAATTCCCACAGGTGCGATCGAGCGAGTCGAACTCACGAGCGGAACGGCTGCCACGCTTTATGGATCTGAAGCGATCGGGGGTGTTGTTAATGTCGTTACCAAGAAAGGAACTGGCATTCCTCAGTTTAATGGCTTTGCTCAGTTGGGATCATTTAGCACCTCGAACTATCGCGGCAGCTACTCAGGGGCACTCGGAGCGGTCAACTATCTATTTAGCTATCAACGATTTAAGGCAGATAACGATTACTTTGTTCCGGTTGGAGCCGCAAATCGAGGTCCGGATGGACGATTGTTTAATGGCGATTCGACTCAAGATAATTACTACGGTAACTTGAGCTTTGACCTCAACGATCGCAACTCACTCAGTTTAGATGTTTCGACTGTGACCAGTCGGCGCGGCTTGTTGTATTTTGGATTTCCCTTACAGCGCGATCGTTTAGATCACGATACCGTGAATGTCGGTTTGACTTGGAAAGCAGCGCTAGGTCGTGGAGACGATTCAACGCTCAATACAACTCTGTCGTTTAATCAAGACTATTTCAGCACTTACGGACCCACACAAACCACATTCTTTCGCCGAGGGATCGTAAATTCTCGCGGCTTCAATGCCAGAGTCGAACATAACTGGCAAACCAGCAAAACGAACAATTTGCGATGGGGCGTTGACTTACAAAATTCGCTGCTCAATGGAGAAGCCTTTAGTACGCTGCCGCAACTAGCCCAATTTAACGGTGGGTTCGACCGCGATCGCTTTCAAACTGCTTTGTTTGCCTTAAATACCTGGCAAATTACCAACAGTTTCCAAGCCGAATTTGGTTTGCGTCAAAACTTTACGAGTGAATTTGGCAGTTATCTCAATCCTAGTGTTGGAACACGATGGGCAGTCTCTCCTAATCTTGCACTGCGAGGTAGTTGGGTATCTGTGCATCGTAATCCGGGCTTGGATCAACTGTATGCGTTTGATACGGTTCACAATTGGTTGCCCAATCCTAATCTCAAGCCTGAAACCGGATCGTCTTGGACGGCTGGGATCGATGTACAACTGTCTCAGAGCTTTGCAGCACAGTTCACTTACTTTGGTAGTCGGTTGAACGATCGCATTGCCGTTCAGTCGGGGCAATGGGCGAATATTGGATTAGTCAACACGAACGGCATTGAGGCAGCATTGCGCTGGCAGATTGCGCCACAGTGGTCTACGTTTGTCAACTACACTTACACCGATGCCAGGATTGGTAGTGGTGTAGAACAAGGATTGCAGTTGAGTACGATTCCGTTTTCAGTGGCACGCTTTGGAATTGGTTATGCCTCAAACGGCTGGGAAGTCAATTTATTTGCCAATTACTTCAGTGGCGCACGACGCGCTTTATTTACGCTTGCGAGCGATAGTTCTCGTGATTTTTCACCCGCCTGGATCAGTTTTGATCTAGGCTTGCGGATTCCCATTGCTCGTGGATTAGGTCTCAGCGTGTTTCTCGAAAATCTTGCCGATCATAGCTATGAAAAAGTGAACCGGATCTATCAACCTGGTTTGACTTATCGAATTGGTCTAGTTTCAGATTTTTAGGCATTGCCGGATTAATTGGTTTTCGTAAGTGTCAAGCTTCTGAATTCCTTTAGCTCTCAACCTTGGAGCTGATTTATAAGGAGAATCTAAACGTAGACGACGATTCGCTTAATGCTGAAACGAATGACCGCTTAACTTCTTGCTTATGAATTCTGTAAGGCTTTTACTTGCTTATAGTGATCGGGAATGTACGATTGCCCAACGTCCATTTCCTCGCTATCGTGGATTGTATGTATCAAGGTTTAGATACTACCCGCTCGATGCGTTTGATGATGGTTTTCCTGATTCAGTTTGCTTCACCAACAGTGGGACTGAGAAAGTTACAGGATTGTCAGTCAAAGTGGGAGAGCGCGTTTTTCAGCTTGAGAACAAAAACGGACTGTTTCTGATCTCTTCGGAAATAGCAAACATCTAAGTACAGGACAAAAATTGTAGAGTATCGTAACTACTCAGGTTAAAAGATCGTAAGGAATTGTAGGCAAGTACGCAAATAACAGTAAGGTTCAAACTATTCAAAGTTGTCGTGAGGGCATCCTCTTGAGCGACCCTACTCCTAAAAATCTGGCAA